>JAGLUC010000213.1 GCA_023134955.1 Methylococcales bacterium
ACGTTAACTCCAATTCTCGATATTTTCTTTATTTGATGATTTTTAATTACAATTTTAAAAGATTTAGAGTTATAAGCGGTTAATCTGGATGAAATTTGACTAATTTAATCGTATTTTCATCAGACTTTATTATTTCCAGAGGGTAACCATGGAGACGGAGACTAGTACCAGGTTTAGGGATAGTTTCCAGGTATTCAACAATAAGTCCATTAAGGGTTTTGGGCCCTTCAGTGGGTAATGACCATTGGGTAATGCGGTTGAGTTCACGAACAGTGACGCTACCATTAACTAGGTAGCCACCATCTTTTAGTTCTTGCACATCGGCTTCTTCGGCAACAAGTTCACCGACGATAACTTGTAATAGATCATCCAAAGTGACTAAACCTTGTACATCACCATATTCATCAACCACTAAACCAATTCTTAGTTTTTCAGCTTTAAAACTTTGTATTTGTTTGTGTAAAGGTGTGCTTTCAGGAATAAAGAAAGGTTTTGCTAAGTTGTTGGTAATGCTTTGTTTGTCAAAGTCAGTTTTATTGATTAGAGCTATTATGGTTCTTAAATGTAAAAAACCAATAATACGATCAATATTTTTTTTGTAGATAGGCAAACGAGTATGTGGACTATTTTGAATTTGCTGAACAATTGACTCAATAGAGTCTTCTATATCAATCCCGATAATTTCATTGCGGGGTGTCATTATGTCTTCAACTGATGCTGATTCAAGGTCAATAATACCTAGCAGCATATTTTGGTATTTAGCAGGCATCAGGTTTTCGGCATCAGAAACAATGCTTTTTAATTCATCTTTATTGAGCTTGTCTTGTCTGCTTTTGCTGGCGTTAACCCCAACCATTCTGAGTAGTAAATTAGAGATTAAGTTAATAGTCCAGACAAAAGGATAGAAAACTTTTAACAATGGGGTGTATAACCAGGCGGCTGGATAGGCAATAATTTCAGGTTTGAGTGCCGCTAAAGTTTTAGGTGTTACTTCTGAAAAAATAAGGACTACAATGGTCAGAGTTATTGTTGAGGCAAAAATAATTTCTTCCTGGCTAAGATTAATGATACCTTCATTAATCAACCTTATAGCAATAACAGTTGCCAGCGAGGATGCGGCAATATTTACAAAATTGTTACCTAATAAGATTAACCCCATTAATCGGTCAGGGCGTTGTAATAATTTGTGGGCTTTAATTGCGCCTTTATGCATTTGTTTAACCAGATGTTGCAAGCGATAACGATTTAAGGTCATTAAAGCTGTTTCAGAGCTAGAAAAAAAAGCAGAAAGAAGTAGAAGAGCCGCTAGTATGGCAAAGAGTATACCTAGAGAAATATCGTTCAAGAAAGGAGCTCAGATTTGTTAAATAGGTATCTAGTTTCTATATTGAGAGATTTTTGTCAAGATTTAATTTAATTTTTTTCCATAAATAATGAATTGTTGTAACTATTCTGCATATTTGTAGACAGTGGTGTTGTAGGAACGTCCGCCCTCGGTGCGATTGATAAGCCGTTGTTTTTAGAGAAAAGAGCATGATTTTAATCACGTCGAGGATGGGCGCTCCTACAGATCAGATTGTTCAAAGATGCTGAATAGTTACCGATGTTTTATGTAAATAGTATCAGAAAGTATCTGCAAGGCATTGAAATAAACTGATATTTTTGTGCTAAAATGATTCAATGATTTTAATGCAATATTATTAGATATGCCCTTGATAAGGTTTGCTTGTATATTTTTGGCTGTGAAGAGTATATGTTAGCCCCAAATTACTCAAAAGATTTTTGAGTGTTGTAATTAATTTGTTTCTTAGGAAAGAGTGAGTATATGGCTTTGCCGCAGTTATTGTTAATTGATGATGACAAGACAAGAACTCAGCAGTTTGAGAGTATATTGTCTTTTTTGGAATATCAGGTTTCTAGCTCAAATTCATTAGAATATATGTCGTTATTTGATAATCTTAATGATGTCCGTGCTGTTTTTATAGGTCAAGGGTGTGAAAAACAAGCATCATTAATTAAAGCTGTTTTAGAACAGGGATTTGATTTTCCTATTATTTTTTTAATAGACAAAGGTGGTTTGTTACAAGTCTCTTCGGCAATTCAAAAAATGGTAGTGCAGTGTCAGGAATGGCCAACTCAGTATGCAACTTTTTTAGAGACATTAAAGAAACTTCCAGTCCCTAAGATACCAGCATCTATTTCAAGAAAAACAGCAAGTAAAACAGATACGGGTTTAGCAGGAAACAGCCCTGGCATAAATCAGGTAAGAGACTTGATTGGCCAGGTTGCAAGCTCACAAGCAACAGTTCTTATTTTAGGGGAGTCAGGGACGGGTAAGGAGGTTGTGGCTCAAGCATTACATCAATCATCAGACCGAAAAAATAAGCCATTTGTTCCTGTTAACTGTGGGGCTATTCCGGGTGAGTTATTAGAAAGTGAGCTTTTTGGACATGAAAAAGGGGCTTTTACTGGAGCCTTAACAGCCAGACAAGGACGCTTTGAAATGGCGGAAGGTGGAACACTGTTTCTTGATGAAATAGGTGATATGCCTATGCCCATGCAAGTAAAGTTATTAAGAGTCTTGCAAGAGCGTACTTTTGAGCGTGTGGGTAGTAATAAAACCATTGAGTGTGATGTCAGGGTTATTGCTGCAACCCATAGAAATCTTGAAAATGAAATGGCAGAAAAACGTTTTAGGGAAGATTTGTTTTATCGCTTAAATGTTTTTCCTATTGAGCTACCTTCGTTAATGCGAAGATCAGAAGATATTCCCTTACTGGTTCATGATTTAGTTGCTCGTATGAAAGCGACTAACAGGGAAAGTATACAGTTTACAACTGAGGCTCTAGGCTTGATGATGCAACATCCTTGGCCAGGAAATGTAAGGGAATTATCAAATTTTATTGAAAGATTGGCGATTACTCATCCGAATGCCATTATTGATAAAGCAGATTTGCCTGAAAAGTTTCAAGTTTATGAAATACCCTCAGGACTAGTGGTAGAAGTAGTTGAAACGGATTCTATTGATAATAATGAAGGGGAAATTCGAGTTTCTGAAAGGCAAGTAACAGAATCTAAATTACCTAGTGAAGGGATGGATTTAAAGGGATATTTAAATGAGATGGAGATTAATTTAATTCAGCAGGCATTAACTGAGAGTGACGGGGTTGTTGCCCATGCCGCCAAATTATTAAATATGCGAAGAACCACATTGGTAGAAAAACTGCGCAAATATGATTTAAATTAATGGCTATGTCACCGTTAAGTGTGGAATTATTAAATGCTTTGATTGTTTCTTAAGCCTTCTCTTTGCTGGTTGCCTGCACGGATGTGGGTAAATAGAGCAACGCAGCAGTTGCCGGAAGGAATAAATAATACCAAAATTGGGGCGCGGATCTTTAGTCCGTCTTATAAAAAACAGGCTAAAGTCCTGCGCCCCCTTCTTAATCGTCCCAAAAGTATTTGCAGTAATAAAAAAGTAGCCCGTATGAAGCTTACGTAATACGGGGAACCGATGAC
>JAGLUC010000214.1 GCA_023134955.1 Methylococcales bacterium
TGGATATAGAGTGGGCTAAGGATGGGCTGGATGGTGAATTATATATTGTTCAGGCTCGACCGGAAACAGTGATCTCACAAAAGCAAACTATGTTGCTAGAAGACTATCAATTGCAAGGAAGTGGAGAAATTATTACAAAAGGCCATGCGGTAGGTGACAAAATTGCCAAGGGAATGGTGCATGTGATTAATAATCCCGATCATCTGGCTAAATTTCGTGCTGGCGAGATTTTGGTTGCAGATACCACCTCACCGGACTGGGAACCTATTATGAAAATTGCCTCCGCTATTGTTACCAATCGGGGGGGGCGTACCTGTCATGCTGCAATTATAGCGCGGGAATTGGGTGTTCCTGCCGTTATAGGCTGTGAAAATGCCACAAGCAATCTAAAAACGGGTGAACAGGTTACGGTTTGTTGTGCTGAAGGTAATACTGGCAAAGTGTATCGAGGTGATATTCCTTTTCATATTGAAAAAACAAATCTGACAGGTCTGAAACGACCAAAAACCAAGATTATGCTCAATCTGGGAAACCCCGACCTGGCTTTTAAAAGCAGTTTTTTGCCTAATGATGGTGTTGGATTGGCGAGAATGGAGTTTATAATTAATGAGTACATTAAAATTCATCCGATGGCTCTGCTCTATCCAGAGAAAGTATTGAACAGTAAAGAACGTCTATTAATAAAACGTTTATTGCTTGGCTATGAAACCCCGACAGATTATTTTGTACAACGTTTGTCGGAAGGTGTAGGGACTATCGCTGCTGCTTTTTATCCAAAACCGGTCATCGTACGCATGTCAGATTTTAAAAGTAATGAATATGCGTCTTTGCTTGGCGGCAGCATTTTTGAAACCAGGGAAGAAAATCCAATGTTGGGTTTTCGGGGCGCTGCTCGTTATTGTCATCCAGCCTATCAGGAAGGTTTTGCACTGGAATGTGCTGCTATGAAAAGAGTACGCGAGGATATGGGCTTGAGCAATGTTATTTTAATGATTCCGTTTTGTCGCAGGGTGAATGAAGGTAAAAAAGTATTAGATAAAATGGCTGAATTTGGTCTGAAACAGGGTGAAAATGAGCTGAAAATTTATGTTATGTGTGAAATTCCCAATAACATTATTCAAATTGATGCTTTTGCTGAACTATTTGATGGTTTTTCCATCGGCTCTAACGACCTGACCCAGTTAACCTTGGGTGTGGACAGGGACTCTGAAATCGTTTCTTTTGATTTTGATGAGCGTGATGAGGGAGTTAAAGAAAGTATTCGTATGGCGGTGAAGGGAGCTAAACGTAATGGCTGTTATTCTGGTATTTGTGGACAAGCCCCTTCCGATTACCCTGAAATGGCTGAGTTTTTGGTGAGGTTGGGGATTGATTCAATGAGTTTGAATCCCGATACCGTAATTAAAACTACCCTGCATGTGCTGGAGATAGAAGAACAAATGCTTTGATTGAGTCATATTTCAACAAAAAAGACTGAAAAATGGAGTTTTAATTATGAGAGTGAATGAAAAACCAGTAGATCAATATCCCTGGTATCTTCGACCCTTTTTTTGGAACCAAAAAAGAAAATATGGACAGGTTCTTAAGCCCACACTTCTTTGGGCCAGAGTTCCTAAACTATTTACTGCCGTAGCCATACTTTATGGAGTTATTGATAGGCGATCCAGCTCAATAGATCCTGTTTTACGATCATTAATTACCGTAAGAGTATCGCAAATTAACTGGTGTGTTTTTTGTATAGATATTAATTCATCGGTGTTGGCAAAAAGAACGGGTTCTATGGAAAAAGTTGAAGCACTTGAATACTGGCGAGATAGCCAACTTTTTGAGCCAAAAGAAAAGACTGTTTTGGAATATGTTGAAGCAATTACTTATACGGATCGGCAAGTTAATAATGAGTTAATGAATCGGTTACGTGAATATTTTAATGAAGATGAGGTTGTCGAAATAACGGGACTTATAGCATTTCAAAATTTATCCAGCAAATTTAATAGTGCGCTGGATTTACCCTCACAAGGATTTTGTCGGTTGCCAGATAAAAAATTTAATGCTGAATAGCTAGTTTCTATTTAACCATAGATTTTAATAGGTTATCATGGATAGTGTCTGCCATGAGTCTATTTTGGAACAGTCTCTTAACAGACGAGATTTTAATTACAATTTGGAGAGGAATATGAAAAAAACAGCAGCAATAGGTGCCTTGTTGGTTTGTTCCGCACTGAGTACTCAGGGATTGGCGAAAGATATGCCGAAAATGCAACACTCTATGCAAGGAATGCAAAAACAGGGGCAGATGCAGATGAGCGAAGAGCAAAAGGAAAAGCATATGCGCTCAATGCAGGCGCATATGTTAATGATGCATGATTACGCGAATAGAATTCTTGGCGAAAAAAATGCCCGGAAAAAACAAAAATTAAAAGATGAACAATTGCAGCTGATGAAGGCGCATCACAAGCAAATGAAGGCTCATCGTAAAAAAATGATGAAAATGCATACGAACATGATGAAATAAACCATACTAATAATACTAGGAGCTATGCAATGAATAAAAAATTGTTATTTTATTGCATAGCTATTTTGTTAGTTGTAGTGGCTTATTATCTTGGTAAAAGCCCTGACCGTATTGATGTTACTTTGCATAAAGTTGCAAAAGGTGAAGTTAAAACCAGTGTTTCCAATACTCGTGTTGGTACGGTTAAAGCCTGCCGTCGTGCCTACCTGGCACCTTCAACAGGAGGTAATGTAGCTAAACTGTTCGTTAAAGAAGGGGAAAGAGTTAAACAACAGCAACTTTTACTTGAAGTCTGGAATGATGACCTAAAAGCTCAACTGAAATTACATCGAGCACAAATTAAGGCGAATAGAGCGACGGCCAAACAGATTTGTGTGTTAGCAGCAGGAGCCGAGCGAGATGCACAACGCTTGAGACGTCTAGAAAAAATAGATAATATTATTTCCGAAGAGCAGGTTGATAGAGCAAGCACCAGTGCCAAGGCTCAATGGTCATCTTGTAAGGCATCACGTGCTGGAATAGAGATAGCTCAGGCAAATTTAGCCATAGTTAAAGCCGCTATTGAACGAACCTTGGTACGTGCACCCTTTGATGGAACAGTGGCCGAAATTAATGCTGAATTAGGCGAGTATGTTACCCCATCTCCCCCTGGTATTCCAACGTTACCACCTATTGACCTGTTAGATATTAGTTGTTTAACTGTTTCTGCACCGATAGATGAGGTCGATGCACCACAAATTAAAATGGGTATGACAGCCTGTGTCAGCCTGGATGCTTTTGAGGAGCCGCGTTGTTCTGGCACAGTCACACGTATCGCGCCTTATGTTTTGGAAAAAGAGAAACAGGCACGTACGGTAGAAGTAGAAATTAAACTCAGCAAAAAAAAAGATCTAAATGATTTATTGCCAGGTTATAGCGCAGATATTGAAGTATTAGTAGCCCGTAAGGTCTCTGCCTTAAGAGTGCCTACTGAAGCTGTGCTGGAAAATAACCAGGTATTATTAGTCAAGCAAGGTGGCTTGTTAGAAGAGCGTCAAATCCAGCCTGGTTTGTCAAACTGGAATTTTATAGAAGTTTTATCAGGCTTATCTGAAAATGACATGATAGTTCTTTCGGTGGGTCGTGAGGGTGTCGAGTCAGGCGTAACAGTTCGTGCAGAAGAATGATTCAATTAGAAAATATACATCGCTATTTTCAAGTGGGTGAGCAACGTATTCATGCCTTAAATAATATTAATTTAACTATAAAAAAGGGCGAGTACCTGTCGATTATGGGGCCGTCTGGTTCTGGAAAATCAACTTTATTAAATGTTATCGCGCTACTGGATCAACCTTCTTCGGGGCGATATAGATTAAACAATCAGGATGTTACTCAGCTAAATGATGAGCAATTAGCTAAAGCACGACGCGAAAATATTGGTTTCGTTTTCCAGTTTTTTCATTTGATCCCCCGCTATTCAGCAGCAGAAAATATTGAAATACCATTAATTTTAGCTGGGATTGCTGCTAAAGAACGAAAGCAGCGAGTTACTGATGCCTTGCTGGCAGTTAATTTGCAAGATAGAGCAGCACATCGTCCAGATCAGCTTTCTGGAGGTCAAACACAACGTGTAGCCATTGCCCGGGCGATGATTATGCGACCACAAATTTTATTAGCCGATGAGCCTACGGGTAATCTTGATAGTCAATCAGGTCGGGAAGTCATTGAGCTACTGGAAAACCTGAATCAGCAACAAGTCACTCTGGTTACAATTACTCACGATGAATCACTGGGTCGCCGAGCTCAGCGTAGAATTAGATTGATTGATGGGCAGATTAAAGACTGATGATTTTTACTGACACAATAAACCTGGCATATACGGCAATTAAAACCCAGCCAGTCCGAGTATTGCTGATTATACTGGCAATGAGCATTGGTATTGCCTCAGTTACCGTATTAACCGCATTGGGTGAAAGTGCGCGTCTTTATATTGTTAATGAATTTGAGGCTTTAGGTACGCACCTGGTTATCGTTTTACCAGGTCGTAGCGAAACCACGGGTGGTCATCCGCCTCTTTTTGGAGAAACACCAAGAGATTTAACACTAGCCGATGCTGAGGCCTTGTATAGAAGCCACAATATTGCAGCAATTGCACCCATCACAATTGGTGCGGCACCAGTTTCAACAAAAGGTTTGGAACGGGAAACTACGATTATCGGATCAACCTCAGCATTGCGCCAGGTACGTCATTTGAGTCTGGCTCAGGGGCGTTTCTTACCACAGACCAATAAAGCACTGTCAATCTGTGTGATCGGGCAGACCATTAAAGATGAATTGTTTGCTCATCAACAGGTATTAGGGCAATGGCTACGCATCAGTGATCGTCGCTTTAGGGTCATCGGGGTATTGGCTTCAGAAGGACAATCCATTGGTGTTGATTTTGATGATATGGTGATTATTCCAGTTGCTGCGGCACAAACATTATTTAATACCCATTCATTATTCAGGATTTTGGTGGAAGCCAAGTCTAAGCAAGGCATGTATAAAGCTGTGGATGAAATCAGAGAGATTATTAAAGCCCGTCATGAAGGTGAAGACGATGTCACGCTAATTACTCAGGATAGCGTAGTGAATGCATTTGATGACATATTAACTGCGTTGACTTTAACCGTCACCAGTATAGCCAGTATTAGTCTGGCGGTAGCAGGGATATTGGTGATGAATGTCATGTGGGTCAGTGTTACTCAAAGAACTGCCGAAATTGGATTGTTAAAAGCATTGGGGGCAACCAAGCGGCAGATATTATGGCTGTTTTTGACTGAAGCGGTGATGTTGTCAGTGGCGGGTGCTTTGGTAGGGTTATTCTTAGGTAAAATGACATTGTTTGTTTTGCAAACAATTTACCCTGATTTTCCTGTTTTTTTACCTACCTGGGCAGTGTTTGCCGCTTTGTTTGTTGCTTTACTGACCGCTTTGATATTCGGTGTGTTACCAGCCAGAAAGGCTGCCAGCATGGATCCTGTTATTGCACTTAATAAAAAGTAAAAATATAAAAGGTAAAGATGACAAGAGGAAACTATGCGTTATGCTGATTTAATAAACTTATCTTACCGGACAGTCATCAGTCATAAATTACGTTCAATGTTAACGGCTTTAGGGCTGATTATTGGTATTGCCTCTGTTATTGTTTTAACCTCTATCGGTCGTGGTATTCATACTTTTGTACTGGCAGAATTTACCCAGTTTGGAACAAATCTGGTCGCTGTATTTCCTGGTAAAACCACAACTTTAGGTATTTCTGGCGCAACTATTAGTACCGTACGGCCTTTATCATTGGCTGATTCACTGAGTTTAAGCAAACTAGACAATATCATTGCAGCACTGCCATTAGTTCAGGGTAATGCACGAATAGAAGCAGGTAAAAAGCAACGGCGTACTACAGTACTTGGTGTGGGCGGTGCGGTACCTGAAGTGTGGAAAATAAAAGTCGCCAGAGGTCGGTTTTTACCAGAAGATGAACAAAGCAATCCGCGTGCTTTTGCCGTGTTGGGCTATAAACTGGCAGTTGAACTCTATGCAGATACCAACCCCATTGGCAAGCGACTTCGCATTGGTAGTGATCGCTTTCGTGTGCTGGGTGTGATGGAGAAAAAAGGTCAGATGTTAGGTTTTGATATGGATGACACGATTTATATTCCCACAGCAAAAGCACTGGATTTATTTGATCGTGAAGGTGTGATGGAAATTGATTTGTTATATAAAAGCAATACCTCGGTTAAAAGCATAGAAAGTGCCATTAAACGTTTATTACAACGCCGACATGGCCGGGAAGACTTTACTCTGATTACTCAGGATCAAATGCTAAAAACTATGGATTCAATTTTAAATATACTCACTCTGGCTGTCGCTGCTTTAGGTAGCATCTCCTTATTGGTCGGCTCAGTCGGTATTTTAACGATTATGACCATTGCAGTTTCTGAGCGTATTTCAGAAATTGGATTATTGCGAGCGGTAGGAGCTGAACAAGGGATGATCTTTAAACTTTTTTTGGCTGAAGCCATCATGCTAAGTTTTATGGGGGGCACTATTGGTGTCTTGATAGGGATAGTGATTGTGCAACTCATTAACTTTATGTTGCCCACTTTACCTGTACAAATGGCCTGGCTTTATATAATAGCTGCATTTGCAGTATCGTTACTGATTGGTATTACAGCAGGCGTAATACCTGCCATGAAAGCAGCACGGTTACATCCCTTAGATGCTTTGCGCACAGAATAGTTTTTTGCTGATTTAAGGATGACATTATGATCTGTCAGGATTAGAATTATCACGGTCTTGAGTATAAAGTGTATTGGGGGAAAAGAAGATGAAAACAAAAGTAGAAGTTTATCCGGCAACTGAAAAAGCCGAGGGTGGTTACTGGGTGGTCGTGTGTATCAGTGTAGGAAGTTATTATAAGCATATGGAAAAAAGCAGGGTACATTGTTTAGATAAACAAACGATGGCTGAAGCAGTATGGAATGCACTGAATAATAAAGTGTGTCCTGAATGCGGACACGTTTTTTCAACGCATGGCTGGGATGGAATTGATGCTCATTGGCGGGCAAACCACGAAGATGTAATCAGTTACGAAAATGCCTGGAAACTAATCAGTAAAAACAAGTATGTTGAAGTCATGTTAGCTTCTGCCGAATAAAGATTCATTTTTGAAAACAAATCTTAACTATTTGGCATAAAATGACTGATACAGTTCTTAAGCCCTCTCTTGCTGGAGAGGGTTGGGTGAGGAGGAATAAAATGATTCTCTTTTGCAAATGGCTTTTTTCTTTACCTCTAAAAATAAAAAGAATAAGGAACAAAAGAATTTATTTCAACGCCTCCTCACCCAAACCTTCTCAGCAATTGCTCCTGCATTGCTCTACTTACCAACATCCATGTAGGCATCCAGCAAGAGAGGGCTTAAGAGCAGAGTCAAATACGCTGAGTAGCGAATTAGGCTGTTTACGTCCACCAATTAGAGAGTTGCAAATTCAGCCGCTTATGATTTTGTTATTCAAGAGTTACAATAAATTTTAAAAATTCCTATAAAACTATCGGGGCAAAAAATTGTCCATTAATATTAATTTAAAACAACAATATTAACCCGTTCAAATAGTGCCATTTTTTTGTTGGTTATAAAGTGATACTTATGGTTGAGAAAATTGCTCATAAAGCTGTGCTAATTTATCCTGAGTTTGATACTCAAGATACTTTTTGGAGTTATTCCGAAAGCCTGCAAATGTATGCTTCTCATGGTGAATATGGATTGCCAAAACGATTGTTACCTCCTCTGGGCTTAATGGGTTTATTCAATCATCTTAAACCTTATTATGAAGAATTGTGCCTAATTGATAAAAATGTTGATCCAAGACCAATAGCAGAACTTATTAAAGAGGTTGATCATGTTTTTATGGGCGGTATGTTAGCCCAGGAAAATAACCTGCTAAACGATGCACTGGAAGTAAAAAAGGCTGGTAAGGTTTTAATTGTTGGTGGCACGGCAATAACAGCTGAATCACCATTGATGGAGATTGCTGATCATCTGGTTGAAAATGAAGCGGAAGGGGTTATTGATGAGTTATTGCTGGGATTAACAACAGGACAAGCAAAAAAATATTATAAAGGTGGGTTTAACCAGCCTGAGCAATTTTTTCAACCTGACTATACGGCTATCAATCTGCAAAATTATGTGCACATGGCAGTACAAATAAGTCGTGGCTGTCCTGAAAGTTGTGAGTTTTGTGATATTCCCAGTCGCTTTGGTAAATCCTATCGGGTAACACCCTGGGAAAAGACCGCAGAATCATTCCAGCAAATGAAGCGCTCAGGCTGGACGGGACCAGTATTTATTGTTGATGACAATTTTATTGCTAATCCCAGAAAGGCTTTGGAGGTTGTTAAAAACCTTTATAAGATAGGTGAGGATATTGCTTATCATCATCCAAAATACACTGAACTGACTTTACGTCTTGCTGATCAATCGCCAATTATGAACGACTTACGACACTGGTTTCGTAAAGCTAATTTTATTAATGGTTTTTACGGGGTTGAAACACCCAATAAAGCCTCACTGATTGAAACCAAAAAACAGCAAAACCTTCGTGGTGAAAGTTCACTAGTCGAGAAATTACGTTTTATTTCTGAACAGACAGGTGGCGGAGTGATGATGGGAATGATTTACGGTTTTGATCATGACACTAACGACTCAGTCGATGAATTTATTGAATTCGTTAATGCCAGTCATGCACCCATAGTGATGGCAGGGCTTTTAAATGCTTTGCCCTGTACAGATTTAATGATTAGATTGCGAAAACAGGGACGAGTTATTCAGGCTTCTAGCGGCAATAACTCTGATGGCATTATCAATTTTATTCCTTATCATTTTTCCGCTCAGCAAGCAGAGCAGAATTACTTGCGTATTTTGCGCGGGATTTATCACCCGCAAGCCTATTTTGATCGAGTCATGAGACATTTGCAATTGATTGATCCTGAATTACAGCGTAGTTATAGGGCTGAAAATAACTCTGTAAGATATTTAATTAAAATTCTGTCGAAAAAACACGCAGTTATATATTGGCAGTTTTTACCTAAAGCGATGAAAATTGCCAGAAAACGTTGTGGATTTAATACACCCGGTTATCAAGCGATATTGGCTGAATATTTTTCTCTTTGTGCTCAATATACCCATTTTAGAAGTCAGCTAGCTGTACAACAAAAAAATATTGCACAACGAGATTATCAGGATTGGCAACAATTATCATGGCGAGATATGCAAGCATCTCTAGTTTCTTAGGGTAAACTAATATTCTGGCAACATTGGTTTGATTAATAAATAATGAATTATTTTAATCATGTAGCCCGTA
>JAGLUC010000215.1 GCA_023134955.1 Methylococcales bacterium
CATAGGTTTTAGTGATTAAGTTTATTGTTTTTTACACGCTGGACATGTTTTACAGTTCAATAGACTAATTAGCCACCGATCAAAATTCTCTTTCCCAATATAATATTGTGGTAGATGAACGCCACAGTATGGGCAGTGTATAAAAATACCATAAAGCATACCTAAGCTACCTATAATAATACTCAACAATAAAAAATAGATGTCATATAAATTCAAATTGTTAGCTGTTAAGTAGAATATTAAAAAAGCACTATTAGATAAAATACTTATTAAAAAAATGTATATTTTCCACATTTGCCCGCTTTTTTTTATTAGTAAGTCATTAAACATAAAAATACCAATATTAAAATATGATAGTTATTTAAATCAATTGAGTCTAATTCTAATGTCGTGGGGGTAAAAAATATAGGCTATTGATTTTGGGGCGAAGGCTTTAGCCTTCACATGGTAATCATGAAAAGCAACTTGTAAGATGTATGTGTAGGTTGGATGAACGATATTACGCCAAGGATGGCGCGAAGCAGAGTAATGCAAGAGTAATTACCGAAAAGCAGTTGCCGAGCATAATCCGACATTTGTGATAAAATGGTGGAATACGTTTTACTTTTCTACCCTACAGAGTACGCCTTACGAGTTAGATCGTTCAACACCATACATTAGCTCAGCATAACTGACGATAGAAATGCATATATTTTCCATCTCAAGCTTTTGAAAGTGCAGAAGAACATGAAGAGGATGCTCTTTGATAATATAGCTACACATATCAGTATCCAGCATATACCGTAGCACTAAAATAACTCTCTTTCTTGTGGGGGAAGATCAACTCGGTTTTCCATAAAGTCAGCTGATACCTGGACGGGTGAATTAAAAAAATCATCCCAGGATTCAGGTTTTTCAGAGAGAATGACACGATTGCCTTCTTTATGGATAAAGACCTCTTTCCCTTCAAAGCGAAAAGCTTTAGGTAATCTTACAGCCTGACTTCGACCTGTTGTGAAAATTTTTGCAGTTTTAGACATCGAATTTCTCCAAAAGAATAAAGTTTAGAGTATATATTGCTTAATGATACATATCAAGATAGCTATTTTTTAAAGTTAATCACTTTATTCGCAGGGTTTAGATTGATCTCATCAATCACAATATCAGGGTTTGAGTTTAGTATATAACTGACTGTTTCTGCAATATCTTCGGGCAATAATGCCTGGGTTTTATCATCACCGGGTTGAAAATTTAATGACTCAAAAAAATCCGTTTTCACCATGCCAGGGTTAATTAACGAAACTCTTACTGAACTTGTACCACATTCTTCTCTTAATGCTTGAGTAAAGCCCCGAAGAGCAAATTTACTGGCACAATAAATAGTCCCTTTCCGACTGCCTTTTAAGGCTGCTTCAGAGCCAATATAAATTAAATGGCTGGATGGCTTTTTCTTTAAGTTGGGAATAAGTGCACGAGTAGCCAAAGCCTGACTGGTAAAGTTAACGGTGATTAATTGTTCAATTTGGGCAAAAGAAAATTGTTCAATTGAACCAAATTGACCATAGCCCGCAGAAAATACCACACTATCTAGCAAAGGATATTGTTTTTCTAAGGATTTCATCTTACCGGCAAGTTTATCAAGCTGGGAAAAGTCTATTTCTATAAAATGAAAGTTTTTGTGTGATGTTTTAAATTGCTGGCAGTTACGGGATGTACCAATGACCGTATGTCCCTGTTGTAATAACATTTTGGAAATAGCTCGACCAATGCCAGAACTTGCACCTGTTACCAATAGGGTTCTTGTTTTTATATCTTGCATGGGAAAAACTTTGACCTAGGGATATAAGTTAATAATTCATCGCTACAATATTGCATCATTTGTTGCTCTAACTCTGATTTATATGAGGTTATTTTATTGGATGTTTCTAGTGGGCTAGAAAACAGCACCTCTTCTGGATAAAGTTTATGAATCTTTTTAAAATATTTCTCAGGTAATCTGAATACCCCTAAACTAACAGAATGCAGGGAGTCTACTGAAATTCTTGAAAAAACTTGTTCAAACAGGGCTTTATATTGTTGTTGATAGCCTGTTTGATAAATTAACGGGTCAAATCGCAAACCAAGTTGCCAGCCCTGAGCTTGTAATTTACATAGTGCATCAATACGACGGCTGAGTGCAGGTGCTTTATCTTCAACCTTTTGAGCAATTTCATCTGGGGACAAACTGAAGGCGACAATACAACGAGGATCAGGTTTTCTATTAAGTAAACTTCTAATTTGAGTGCTTTTAGTTCTTAACTCTAGCCATGCATTAGGAATATCAGCAAAGAAAGGCAAAAAATGCTCTGCAAAACCAGTGACAGGCTCTAAAGCTAAGCTGTCACAATCATAACCAGAGAAAAAATGAACGGCTTCATCTGGGGTAGTTTCACAAATTTGTTTAATATGCTGTTGGTAATCTTCAAAATTAACAAATAAAACATAATTAGCTGATTGATACATGCCTTGTAAAAAACAATAACGACAATCGTATAAACAGTTAAGCATATGAGAAAAATAATAGTTTTTCTCTGTGCCTATACCGTAACCAGGTGGTGCTGGAAGAGCAAAGGATTGGTATTTCTCAGCCAAAATTAAAGCAGGAGCTTGTTTTTGTATACGAAAATTTTGAGCTTTTGGATTAAAAACTTCGCCATAGCGTTCACAGAGAACCTTTCTGGCTTGCGGAAATCGTTCGCAAATTGAAATTGTTCTAGGGTGATGACGAATATTTTCTTCAATATAGAGCGTATTAATCATCTGTGATTGGCTAATTTTGTCTTTAATACTTCTATTAAAATTTCAATCTCCTGTTCAAGAGTTACAAGCAAAGGTTTTATTTCTGCCCACTGTTTCTTTGGCGCGATACTTTCAATACTCTTTAATAATTGCTCAACTTTATCTGCGGTTAAGGTTGTACATACACCTTTTAAAGTATGAATCTCTTGTTCAAACTGTATAAAGTTCTGGCTGTTATAGGCATCATTGATATTTTTAAGGTAGCGATTGGATTCATCAATAAACATGGATGCCATCATTTCTAAAAGTTCAGTATCATTAGCAAGGCGTTTTAATGAAGCGTCCCAATTACATACTTGTATAGGCGAAGATGTGTTTTTAACAATATCTTTTATAGGTTCTTTAATTAAATACTTGCCGATGGTGCTAAAAAGCTCCTTTACATCAATAGGCTTGGATATATAGTCATTCATTCCAGCAGAAAAAGCCCTATCTTTATCTTCTTTCATGGCATTAGCTGTCATGGCTATAATAGGGGTTTGTTGTTGAGTAGTGCTTGCTTCGATTGACCTTATTCTCTGGGTTGCTTCAATACCATCCATTTCAGGCATTTGAAAATCCATTAAAATAATATCAAATTGCTGTTGTTTAAATTGATCAACCGCTTCGATACCATTAACCGCAATAACAACCTTATGACCCTTTTTTGTCAGTAAGCTAAAGGTTAATTTCTGGTTGATGGGATTGTCTTCGGCTACTAATATTTTTAAATGTTCGGATAAGTCGTTATCTGTTGCTGAATTGTAATTTATAGTACCAGTTATAGAAGGAAGGTCATTTATTTCTTTTGTCTGGACTGGAAAATCGAACCAGGCAGTGAATGAGAATGTTGAACCTTTACCCTGTATGCTTCTTAACCAAATTTCTCCACCCATCAAGTGAATTAATTGTGATGAAATTGATAAGCCTAGCCCTGTACCGCCATATTCACGGGAAACAGAGTTATCTGCCTGAGAAAAGGCGTTGAATATAGACTCTTGTATATGCTCTGAAATACCAATACCTGTATCGCTAACATCAAATTGTAGACAGGTTTTATGGTTTCCTGCTATTTGAATAGAAACCGTTAATTTTACTTCACCTTCCTGGGTAAATTTAATGGCATTACCAATGAGGTTAGTCAATATTTGCCTGAGTCGACCTGGATCACCAACCAGTGTGAAGGGGATAACGGGCGGCATCTGTATTGTAAGTATTAAGTTTTTTTGTTTGGCAGCAATATTAAATGACTTGATGGTTTCATTTAATAAGTGGGAAAGCTCAAATTCGATATATTCAAAATCTAATTTACCCGCTTCAATCTTGGAAAAATCAAGAATATCATTAATTATATTTAATAAAGAGAGAGAGGAGCTTTTAACAATTTCTAAATACTCTTTTTGTTCCTTATCAAGAGAGGTGTCTAAAGCCAAGTCAGTCATACCAATAATTCCATTCATAGGGGTACGAATTTCATGACTCATATTGGCTAAAAACTCACTTTTAGCCTGACTAGCCTGCTCTGCATTTTTTATCGCGCCTTGTAAAAGTTGTTCATTTGCAAGGCGTTGAGAAATATCGCTAAAAACAGCGACAGAACCAATGACCTGATTATTTTCAGTTAAAGGAACAGCTGTAATTTCTATAGAAACAGCCTTACCATTCTTATGGGTAAGTAAAATTTTATCTGAACTGTAATTTGTATTATTAACAATGCTTTTTTGCAGAATTGATTGCTCACTGGCAATAGGGTTGCCATGAATATCTTGAAAATGAATGATGCTATGGATGTTTTTTTCCATTAATTCGGAAGCAGACCAATCTAAAATACGCTCGGCTCCTTTATTCCAAAAAGTGCATAGTCCCTTGGTATCAATTGCATAAACACCTTGAGCCATTGAATTGGTGAGTTTATCCATAAAGGACTGGCTTTTTAATAACTGCTCTTCTAAGCGTTTTTGAAGGGTAATATCAGTGCGAATGGCAATGTAGTGTGATGATTTTCCTGTGCTATGAAAGAAAGGAACTATGGTGGCACTTACCCAATAAAAAACCCCTTGTTTTGTTTTATTTTTAATTTCACCATGCCAGACCTTGCCCTGTATCAGAGTCTTCCACAGTGAATTAAAAAAATCCTTGTCATGGAAACCAGAATTCAGCATTCGATGACTATTCCCCATTAACTCCTGTTCTGTATAACCACTGATCTTACAAAGTTTTTCGTTAACATAAGTAATATTACCCTTTACATCGGCTGCACTAACAATGGCATGTTGGTTTAAAGCAAGTTGCTGATTTTTTAAATCTAATAAGACCTGGTTAAGTTTTTGAGATTGCTTTGCTAAGTTAAATAATAAAAAAACAATATAAATGCTCGCCATAGAAAGCAATAAAAAAAGAATTTTTTGAATGGCAATTGATTTGTTATGTTGCAACATATAATGCTGAGAGACAACATTCTCTAAGCTGACAATTGCCTGTAATACCTGAGGGGCTGTCATTAATTCAACCAGACTTTTAGTTTTATTGCCGTGTAAAAAAAATAACTGGGCATGTTTAATTAATAAATTAAGTTGTTTGTTACTTTTTAACGGAGCATGAGTTGATAAGTTTTTTAGTTCAGAAATACTATCACTCATTAATTGAGCTGATGATTCAGAATATTTATAACGATTGTTTAATAAAGTTTTTTGTAATTGATTAATGTGGAGTTTTATGGTGTCAGTTATTCGATGATTGGATAGAATCTCTTGCGACAAAGTATGGAAAAAATTGGATGAATTTCTAAACAATGCATGATGCGATTTAAACTGTTCAATCAGAGCTATTTTTTTATCAACAGCACGACTAAAAATATCAACTGAATCTGCAATAGATGCACTATTAAGCTTTTGTGATGATGTGATTTTATTAACTTGTTGTTGAATTTTTTCAAGTGTAAACAGTTGATGATTTAAATGGTCATAATTTTTATAAACGCCAACCTGATGTAAAAATATACTTTGGTTAATTTCTAAATTTAATGTGCTTGCTTGTTTGGATAAAATAAGCCGTTTATCTTCTAGCTTTAGACTTCTTGTATAGGTAGTGTAGATAAGAATTGACAGCAAAAATATGGCTAAAAAAATGATGGCACTTAATCGGTAGATTGAGATAGGTCGATAAATAGAGATAGACTTCATTACTCTACCTTCGCCGTTAATGTTTTAAGAAAAGCCACAATGAGGCGGGTTTCTTTTTCTGAGAGCTTGACACCTAATTGATAATAAGCCATTTTTTGTACGGCAGATTTTAATATTCGGGTTTGTCCATCATGAAAATAAGGGCCTGTTAATTCAATATTTCGTAAACCGGGGACTTTAAACAGGTATTTATCTTCATTCTTTTTGGTAATTTTAAATCGACCCAGATCAGCTTTCGTTATAAGCTCTTTATCAGCGAAGTAATCATGAATCACCCCCATTTTTGCAAACATATTGCCGCCAACATTAACGCCCTGATGACAAGAAATACAGCCTAAATTATTAAATAATTGATAGCCTTTTTTCTCATTTTTAGTTATCGCATCTTGTTGCCCTTTGAGATACAAATCAAAGCGTGAATTAGGGGTGAGTAGGCTACGCTCAAAAGTTACTATGGCATTTTTTATACTTTGCTCTGTAATCCCTTGTTTGGGAAAAAGCATTTTGAAAAGTTTTGCATATTTAGCTGATGCAGTTAATTTTTCAATAACCTCTGACCATGAAGAATCCATCTCAACTGGATTATTAATAGGCCCATCAATTTGATCTTCAAGCGTATTAGCTCTGCCATCCCAAAATTGTTTAAAGTTAAGGGAACTATTGAATACAGTGGGTGCATTAAAGCTTCCAATTTGACCATGAATGCCTGCTGAAATAATTAAGCCATCTACGCCAGCGTTATGTATATTGTGACATGAGGCACATGACACCGTATCGTTTTTTGAAAGTCTGGTTTCAAAAAACAACTGTTTTCCTAATAAAACAATGGCTTTATTCAAGTTTTGTTTAACAGGTATGGGTGTAATCGCTTGAGTATTTTTGTCCGCATAGCTACTTGCCAGGGTAGCACTGTTTATTTGAGAACTGAGAAGAATGTTTATTTGTAAGTAAATAAAATAACTGCAGAATATAAAAAAAAAGAAAACAAAGGTCTTTTTAAAAAAATATATCATTAATATTTCCTTTTTTAAAAATGACAGGTCTGGTCAATTGTTTTAATTGAGGGCAATAGACAAGGAAATCCTAAGTAGACTTTATGTATAGTCTTCACGCCCGAACACCCCATTCTAGAATGGGGTGTTCTTAATCGTAAAGAGTCTATAGGGAATGAAAAATTTAGACGTTATTCAACATCTTTAAATTTGTCCTTTATATCCAGGATGACATCTATATCTTTAAGAAACGCTTGTACACAGGCACGGTCAAAATGTTTTCCTTCATTTTCGGTTAAAAAGCAGATCGCTTCTTCAATAGCCCATGGTTTTTTGTAGGGACGCTCACTAGTCAGTGCGTCAAATACATCTGCTACAGCAACAATTCGACCATAAATAGAAATATCATCCCCTTTTAAACCATTGGGATAGCCACTACCATCATACTTTTCATGGTGAGATAAGGCAATTTCAGCTCCAATCTGCATCAATTGAGATGGACTATCGTTCAATATATTATATCCATATTGGGCATGTTCTTTCATTATTTCAAATTCAGCATAATCCAACTCCCCGGGTTTAAGCAAAATGGAATCAGGGATGCCGACCTTGCCAATGTCATGCATGGGTGCCGCTTTAAATATTAAGGATTGCTCTTCTGTTGACATGCCTAGCTGCATGGCGATCTGATAAGAATAATGAGCCATTCTTTTAATATGCCCACCTGTTTCTGGGTCTCTGTATTCGGTCGCTTTGGTCAAACGGTAAATAATTTCTTGTTCTCTGTTACGAATTTCCTGAGTAGCTTTTGTGACTTCATTTTTAAGCCAGTTTGCCTGCTCGGCCAGTTTTTTTTGGCTGCTTCTTAGAGCGAGCAGGTTGGTAACACGAATGCTAAACTCAGATTTATCAATTGGTTTGTTAAGAAAATCAGTTGCTCCCGATTTAAGAGCCTGATATCTAACATCAAGCTGATCATTAGCCGTTACCATTAGAATAGGTATTTCTATATTTTCCTCCGACTGGCGAAATTGAGTGATAAAATCAATGCCATTCATTTCAGGCATCATATAATCAACAATAATTAATTCAGCTTCATTCTCCTTACTCCATGCTAGCGCCTCAACTGGATTCAGGAAACTAGCGGCTTCATAGCCGGCTATTTTTTTAACTAAATGCCAAAGTAGAGTCAGGTTAATTTGATTATCATCTATAAGAGTTATTCTTTTCATATTGGGTATTTTATTAATCTTGCTTATCACAGTCGCCGAATGACTAAATTCTATTCTAGTGTTCTCAATAAATACAACGATCTATTATCGTGTTGCTTGTTTTTTGAATAATTAAATAGCCATAAAAACTGCGAAAAAGAACATAAAAATTATCCTTTTAAATTTATCATACTTTTAATAGGGTAACTAGACATTTACCTTATTGATAAATAAACAGTAGAATAGTCTTTATCTAAATTTTATTTTTCTATTTCAATGAATACAAAAAAAATTGGTTTTATCGGTGGCGGCAATATGGCATCGAGTTTGATTAAAGGATTAATTGTTAGTGGACATTCAGCCCAGCAGTTATGGGTATCAGATGCCAAACAGGAAAATTTACATGTTTTAGCAGAAAATTTGCAAGTACATACCTCTGTTAATAATCATGATGTTGTTAGAGAAGTTGATGTTGTCGTGTTGGCAGTTAAACCACATGTTTTAAAGAGCGTCTCAGAGCAGTTGGCAGCCGATTTAGCAGATAGAAACATATTAGTGGTCTCTATTGCTGCCGGTATTTCACAACAAAGTCTATCTAAATGGCTGGGAAGTGAAACAGCAATTGTTCGCTGTATGCCTAATACCCCTGCACTAGTTTTGACTGGTGCAACGGTATTACATGCTAATCACAATGTTAATAATGAACAAAAAGATTTAGCGGAAAATATTTTGCGTGCTGTCGGTCTTGCATTATGGGTTGATCATGAAAGTGAATTAGATGCGGTGACAGCGGTGTCTGGTAGTGGTCCAGCCTATTATTTTTTAATGATGGAAGCAATGGAAAGGGCTGCTTTAGAATTGGGGCTTTCTGAGTCTACAGCCAGACTACTTGTTCAACAAACAGCATTAGGTGCTGCTAAAATTGCTTTAGAATCAGATACCACTCCAGCAGAGTTACGCCAACAGGTTACTTCACCTGGAGGCACCACAGAACAAGCAATCAAGTCATTTGAAAATGATGGGTTTGTTCAAATAGTCTCTAAAGCAATGCATGCTGCGCGAGATAGATCGGTTGAAATGTCAAAAGAATTAGGAGACAAATGATGGATAATAGCTATATAACAAATCCACTTATATTTATAATAGATACCCTGTTTTCACTGTATATCCTGGCTGTGATGCTAAGGTTTTTGTTCCAGTGGATGCATGTTGACTTTTATAATCCAATTTCTCAGTTTTTAGTTAAAGTCACTCACCCACCATTAAAACTGTTGCGCCGGGTTATTCCTGCTATCGGCAAAATAGATACCTCTTCAATTGTATTAGCCTTAGGCTTGCAAATATCTTTGAGTTTGATACTTTTTTCTTTGTTGGGAAAGGATATAGCTCTCGCATCCCTACTTGTTTTTTCTGTTAAAGAATTAATTAATTTGACCCTTAATATCTTTGTTTTTGCTGTCTTTGCAAGAGCCATGTTGAGCTGGTTCAGTCCCAGTCATTATAACCCTGCTACCTCTATATTAAATACTCTAACAGAACCTTTACTGAATATGTGTCGTAAAATAATTCCGGATATGGGGGGAATTGATTTTTCACCTTTGATTGTTTTACTTGCTTTACAGTTAGCAAAGATGATGATTTTGCCACCATTAGTGTATTTGTCATCCATAGTTGGCTGATTTATAGTCTTGAGTTAGCAATGAGATGCGATTGTCAAAGAGTAATTACCGAGGTTCACTCTACAATATTCCACTCCACATTTACTTCACTTTTAATCACCCTTCTCATCTATATTAAGTAACAAGTAACACAAAAAGTACTAAAACAGTTAAAATAGCTGATTTTTATGGTATCTGAGTCTGTGATTTCAATGCGGATGCAGGTAATGATCAATAAGCGTTTGTCAGTAAATACTATGCAAAGTAAATTTAACACCGATGACTTGAGAATTAGCGAAACTAAAGAGGTTGTTGCGCCCGTCCAGATTCATGATGAAATTCCGATGACTGAGACTGCTGCAAAAACCATTTTACAAGCACGAAGTGATATTCATAAGATTTTGGCAGGAGAGGATGACAGACTTGTTGTTATTGTTGGTCCTTGTTCAATTCATGATACTAAAGCAGCTCATGAATATGCGAGCCTGTTAAAAACAATGAAACAACAATTGCAAAATGACCTGGTTATTGTGATGCGTGTGTATTTTGAAAAACCACGTACAACTGTTGGTTGGAAAGGATTGATTAACGACCCAGACCTTAACTATAGCTTTAATATTAATAAAGGTCTGTCCGTTGCCAGGCAATTGCTTTTAGACTTAAATTCAATAGGTATGCCAGCGGCAACTGAATATTTGGACTTAATTACCCCACAATATATTTCAGATTTTATTTCCTGGGGTGCTATTGGTGCCAGAACAACTGAAAGTCAGGTTCATAGAGAGTTAGCCTCTGGCATTTCATGTCCAGTAGGATTTAAAAATGCAACGGATGGTGGCATTAAGGTGGCCATTGATGCCATTAGTTCTGCAATGAGTCCACATCATTTTTTATCAGTGACCAAAGAAGGGCGTTCAGCTATTTTTTCTACCACGGGAAATGAAGACGCACATATTATTTTACGTGGTGGAAATGATGAGCCTAATTATGATGCGGTTAATGTTGAGAAGGTTGCAGAAGGTCTTGAAAAAGCCAATCTAGCAAACAACATTATGATTGACTTTAGTCATGCTAATAGTTTAAAACAATGTCAACGCCAGTTGGTTGTTGCTGAGGATGTAGCAGAACAAATTGCTCGCGGTGATCATCGAATTATGGGGGTGATGGTGGAAAGTCATTTAAAATCAGGTCGCCAGGATATTGTCGAAGATGAACCATTGATCTATGGACAAAGTGTTACAGATGCCTGTTTAGGTTGGGATGATACTGTCCAGATATTAAATGAACTGGCAGAAGCAGTACAAAAACGTAGATCAGTAAAAAATTAAGCAGGAACAAATATGAGAGTCAGTGTAAACGGTGATATACGTGAATATGGAGAAGGAACGGCAATTTCAGATATGGTTGCAGATCTTGATTTAACAGGAAAGCGGATTGCAATTGAACTTAATAAAGAAATTTTACCATTTGATCAATATGTCTCGCAAATGTTAAAAGCGGATGACCAGATAGAAATTGTTCAAGCCATTGGTGGCGGACAAGACGATAGCTTTACTATCGCAGGTCAAAAATTTGATTCTCGATTATTAGTGGGAACAGGAAAATATAAAGACATGGAAGAAACCCGTCTTGCTATTGAAGCCAGTGGGGCAGAAATTGTAACGGTTGCCATTCGTCGGACTAATATTGGACAAAATAAAGATGAACCCAATTTACTGGATGTGATCTCACCCGATAAATACACTATTTTACCTAATACGGCTGGCTGTTTTACTACTGAAGATGCAGTAAGAACTTGTCGCTTGGGCAGAGAATTATTAGGTGGACATAAATTAGTTAAGCTAGAAGTTTTAGCCGATCAAAAAACATTATTTCCAGATGTGGCTGAAACATTTGTCGCAGCTGAATTATTAGTTAAAGATGGTTTTGATGTCATGGTTTATACCAATGACGACCCTATTGCAGCAAAGCGTTTAGAAGATATTGGTTGTGTTGCTGTTATGCCTTTAGCAGCACCGATTGGCTCAGGCTTAGGTATTCGTAATCCATACAATATTTTAACTATTGTTGAAAATGCTAATGTGCCCATCTTAGTCGATGCTGGTGTTGGTACTGCTTCTGATGCTGCTTTGGCAATGGAATTAGGCTGTGATGGTGTATTAATGAATACGGCCATTGCCGCAGCGCAAAAGCCAACATTAATGGCATCAGCCATGAAAAAAGGTATTCAAGCAGGAAGAGAGGCTTATCTGGCGGGTCGTATGCCTAAAAAGCGTTTTGCATCCGCGTCTTCTCCATTAGATGGTATGTTCTTCTAAATCACATGATGGTATGGATACACCAGAAAAAGAAAAAGAATCTTACCCTAGAATTCGTAGCTTTAGTCTTCGTCAAGGTCGGGCAACCGCTGGACAAGCAAAAGCATTTGAGAAAAATTGGGATAGATATTGTTTAGACCCTGAGAAAACTTATAATTATGCTGAGGTTTTTTCCAGAGACGCGCCTATTATTATTGAAATTGGCTTTGGTAATGGCAGTAGTTTAGCTGATATGGCAGAAGCTAACCCTGATTTAAATTATATTGGGATAGAAGTGCATAGACCAGGGGTTGGACACTTGATGTTATTACTTGAGCAAAAAGGATTGAACAATGTCAGGGTTTATCATCATGATGCCATTGAAATTTTAGAGCAGAAAATAGCAGATAATTCGCTGGCGGGGGTACATTTATTCTTTCCTGATCCGTGGCATAAGAGAAAACATCATAAGCGACGTATTGTTCGTCCCAGTTTTACAGTGCTTTTAACTAAAAAGCTTAAATCAGGCGGATATTTTCATGCTGCAACAGATTGGGAGCATTATGCCAAAGATATGTTAAAAATACTGTCTTCGGCAACGGGCTTAATTAACACTAGTGAAGATAAGCAGTACTGTCCACGTCCAAACTATAGACCTTTGACTAAGTTTGAAAGTCGAGGACTACGGCTTGGTCATGGAGTGTGGGATTTGATTTTTAAGAAAATATAGCTAGATTATTTTCAGCAAAAACTTCATGACTCAATCAGACTGTATTCATCTAAGCGCATTGATTTAACAATCATAGATAGCTCAGCTTGTTGCTTTTTCAACGGATCCAATTCTGCTTTTAAATGGGCAATGCTACCCTCAACAGAGCCTTTGGATTCACTTATTTTTCTAAGCATTTTTAAGCGGCTTTCTATTTGTTTCTTATGATCTTTTATTTGATGCATAAGTGGTGTTAGAACACTGTTACTCCAAGTAATTGAGTCGCCATGTGCTTGCTCTAATATGTTTTGAGCTTTAGCAATGAGAGTTGTGTAAAGTTTATTAACAACAACACTTTGTTCTGTCATTGCTGTTTTTGCACTATTTCGAAATGCTTCACCTTCATCAAATACTTGTTCTAGTTCAACCTGATATTGTTTGATTGAAAATATTTTGGGTTGAATTTCTTTAAAGCCATACTCATCATGGAATTTTTTATGAATGGCTTTAACTAAACGACGCGTTTCATTGGTAATATCAACAGAGTCTTGCAATAAATCTCTAAGGTCATCAAATAATTTACGGATATTTTGTTTCATTCCATAGGTTGTTAGGCTTTTTTTCATGTCTTGACGAGTATCTTTTATGATATTGTTTATTTTTTCTTTGGAAAAAGATGTCACCAGCATTTTTGCCTGTACAGAAAAAACTTTTCGACTGGCTTGAAAATTTTCGACATTAATCATATAGGCATTTTGTCTGTCTCGAGTTTCTGCCATTAACTTTCCAGTCATATCCTGATTGTCAAAATCAACTTTCTTAAATTCTTCAAGCTGGTTTTTTGCATTAGCTAATTTTGCGTTTGTTAAATTAGATGATTCAGACACTAAAAAACCAATATCTTTATGAACAGCTTCCATCAAAATCTGTCTGCGCTGGTTTAAAATACTATCTGACAAATAGGTTTCTAAAGTAGCTAATCGACTTCTTTCTAATAAAGTAGCATCAGATTTAACCTTTGCTAATAAGGCTTGTTTTGCGGAAACAGGAAAAATAACATTTTTATCTAATTTAAGAGTAGAAGCAGATGTTTTAACTTGTTTTTGAATAGATGCTTCGTAACCATCTTCACCAGCAAGGTCATCCCACATAGCATCAATTTTGTTCATCACAACGGCTAAACCTTGTTTGTTCTGTCCTCTTGCATGACAAACATGGTTTTTCCACATTTCCAAATCACTTTTTGTAACACCTGTATCGGCAGCTAAAACAAAAATGATTGCTTGTGCACTAGGCAACATACTTAATGTCAGCTCAGGCTCAGTACCTAAGGCATTAAGCCCTGGTGTATCAAGAATACTCAAACCTTCCTTCAACAGAGGATGTGGAAAGCTGATAAGCGCATGTCGCCAGCAAGGGATTTCAACTTGATCTTGATCAAGAATACCTTGTTCAGCGGCTTCTCTTTCATTCCACAAACCTAATTTATCAGCTGCTGCTTTATCAACTTTTTTGGTGGCAACCAGTTCAGAAAAAGCCTCTTGCATTTGAGTTGGGGAATTGCAGTCTAAATCAATGTGAGTCCAGCTATTAGGTTTTTGTTTGTATTCAATTAAAGAAATATCTTCAAGTCGACTTTCTATATTCAATAGACGAATGTAGCTACCATCAGGGTCGTAAAAAAGCTCGGTAGGACACATCGTTGTTCTACCAGGTGAAGAAGGCAGTAAACGTACGCCCGTTTCTGCAAAAAATAGAGAGTTAATTAATTCTGTTTTTCCACGTGAAAATTCAGCCACAAAAGCCAGTGTTACCCGGTCAGTTTGCAAGCTGTTGGAAATATTTAAAATAGTGTCTGTACTATGAGGGTCGCTTAATTTATAACGTCTACGCCATTCCTGGTACATTTCAATTGATTGAACCAATTGATCACGCCACTGTGCGTATTCGTGTAGTTGTTCTTTAAATTCCAAATTCCTCATATCAAGCCTTTTGTACGCGAACTATTACTCTGTAAAAAATGATTTTGACCAATTGCAGTAATTGTAGCTTAAAAATTAGCAACTGTTAGCTATTAGCATTAATTTTCAAAAAATAAAAATCAAATTCCGTACTCCAAGCGATAGTTTTTAATTGTTGCCAGTTGATTTTCTAAGTTTCCTTGTTGCTCTAAATATTCAATAATTTGAGACAAAGAGATAATTGATATAACGGGAATGTTAAAGTGATGGCTAACATCTTGAACGGCTGATGTCTGGTTTTCACCTCTTTCTTGTCTGTCTAAGGCGATTAATACGCCAGCGGCTGTTGCATTCATTTTTTCAATGATTTCGACTGACTCCCGAACAGAAGTTCCAGCAGTAATAACATCATCAACAATAAGCACATTGCCTTGTAAAGGTGCGCCAACAATAAGTCCGCCCTCTCCATGGTCTTTAGCCTCTTTGCGATTAAAAGCAAAAGGAATATCTTGTTTAAGCTGAGAATAGGCAATGGCTACCGCACTTGCAAGAGGGATACCTTTATATGCAGGACCATAAAGAACATCTATTTGAATATCTGATTCGATTAATGTCTGGGCATAAAACTGTCCCAGTCTGGCTAATTGAGCCCCAGTATTAAACAAACCTGTATTAAAAAAGTAGGGACTGGTACGTCCTGATTTTAATTTAAATTCTCCGAATTTAAGTACTCCACAATCCAGTGCGTATTGAATAAATTCTTTTTGATAATCAAGCATACTTTAATTTTCTAAATTTAAAACTTATTAATAATGGGAATTTTACTATGTGGAGGATAGATTAGGGTATAAATTTTTCTAAAACAGAATCAACAAAATTCCAGCCCTTGTCAGAACAACAAAAATGCTGATTTGATTTTATTAATAAACCCTCTGATAAGCAACTAGATAAGCCTGGTTCTAATGTTTCAGTGGTCAAGCCAGTAATGGATTGATAGTCACTAAGAGTAAAGCCAGATTTTAAGCGTAATTGATTCATTAAATATTCTAAAGGTAGCTCAGCGAAAGGGATTTTTGTCAAAGAGGCTGAGTTATTTTGTAAATAAATCTCAGGACTTTTAGCTTTAATGCTACGGATAATATTATCTGGCTTAGATAGGCTTAACTTACCATGAGCTCCTGCACCAATGCCTAAGTAATCACCAAACTTCCAATAGTTGAGATTATGCTGGCAAGTCTGGCCGTTTTTAGCATAGGCAGATATTTCATATTGCTGATAGCCAGCCTCAGCAAGTAATTGCTGGCATTGAATTTGACCTGCATATATTTGATCACCTTCAGGTAAGCCAGGTGGGAATTTATGAAAATAGGTGTTGGGCTCTAGCGTTAACTGATAAAAAGAGAGGTGGCCAGGATTAAGGTTAATCGCTGTTTTTACATCATCCAGCATCTGTTGCTTGCTTTGCCTGGGCAAACCAAACATTAAATCAAGATTCAGCTTTTCAAACCCGGATCGTTGAGCAATTTTAACTGCTGTTATGGCTTCTTCGGCGGTGTGAATTCTGCCTAATGATTTTAAATGGGAATTATTAAAGCTCTGGATGCCGATGGACAAGCGATTAATTCCAATAGCCCGGTAATCAACAAATTTCTGACTTTCAAATGTACCTGGGTTAGCTTCCAGAGTTATTTCAAGATCTTGTTGTAAAGGAATTAGCTGAGAAATACCAGTCAATAAGTTTTCAAAGGCTTGGGCAGAAAATAAACTAGGCGTACCTCCACCTATAAAAATACTACTAATTATACTTGGTGCATTAAGCAAACTAAGGTCGTGCCGTAAATCAGCTAACAAGGTCTCAATATATAGTTGTTCGGGGAATTCTGATTTAAGTGCATGGGAATTAAAGTCACAATAAGGACATTTCTGGATGCACCAGGGAATGTGGATATAAAGACCTAATGAATTCAAAATAAGATCTCACTAGGTTCCTCAATAACAGGGTTGGACAACACACCTATATTTTCAATTTGAATTTTAGCAATTTGCCCTGGTAGCATATAGCCGCGCGGCTTCATCTTTACCCCCACACCGCTTGGTGTACCTGTGGCAATAACGTCCCCTGGTTCTAATGTCATGGCTTTAGTTAAATATTCAATCATTTCATAACAATTGAAAAGCATATACTTAGTATTGGAACTTTGGCGTAACTCATCATCAATCCAGGTTTTTAAGTTTAGATTGTGAGGGTCAGTTATTTCATCAGCGGTTACTATCCATGGCCCCATAGGACCATGAGTATCAAATGATTTTCCCAGCATCCATGTCGGTGACCGGATTTGCCAGTCACGCACAGAAACATCATTGATAATAGTATAGCCAGCAATCATTTTATGGGCTTGATCTAAAGGAACATGTTTACATCGAGTGCCAATAACAAAGGCAAGCTCACCTTCATAATCCAGTTTTTCTGAGACTATAGGACGATGAATAGACTCGCCATCAGCAATAACACAGGTACTTTGTTTGGTGAAGAAAGTAGGATATTCAGGTTTACCCAATTGAGTTTCATTAATATGATCAGCATAATTCAGGCTAATACCTAAAAATTTACCAGGTCTTGGGATGGGGGCGAGTAACTTAACGTCTTTAAACGGGATGCGGTTATAACCACTATCAATAAGTGCCTGCATTGCTTCTGTAGCTGGTTTCCCAGCAGTTAAAAAATCAAGCATATTATCGGGAATGTCAATACTGCCAGTACTGTCTATGACCATATCGTCTACAACTGCACCGATATTGCTTATATTTTTATAAGTAAAGGTTATAAGTTTCATGACTGATTTATTAGCTTTTAAAACAGACACTATTGTATAACGAAGAACAAGTCGCAAAAAAAAGATATAATGCTCAGCTTGAAAAAAGTGACTTTTAAACGTACGTGCTCTTACAAAATCATATTGACAGGTGATGTAGGGCGGACTTTAGTCCGCAATTCTTGACACAACTGATTTTTAGCTCTGTTTGTAGCGGACTGAAGTCCGCTCTACAAAGTATAACTATCAATAATAATGAAGACATAAAAAAAACAATAATTTGCAATGACACCTGAACAGTTTAAGCAATATGCCCAACAGGGCTATAACCGCATTCCCATTAGTCGAGAAGTTCTGGCTGACCTGGATACACCATTAAGTGCCTATCTTAAATTAGCAGATGGAGCATATTCCTATCTGTTTGAGTCTGTTCATGGCGGTGAGCAGTGGGGGCGTTATTCAATTATTGGCTTGCCTTGTAAAACATTGGTTAAAATTCATGGCAATGAGATTACAGTAGAAAAGCAAGGCAAGGTTATTGAAAACATTTCTCATCCTCAGCCTTTATTGTGGATAGAAGAATTTAGACAGCGATACAGAGTGCCCGATATTGAAGACTTGCCTCGATTTAATGGTGGATTAGTTGGTTATTTTGGCTATGAAACCATTGCTTATATTGAACCTCGTTTAAAATCAACAGCTAAAGAAGACCCTATTGGCAATCCTGATATTTTGCTAATGGTGTCAGAAGAAATGCTGGTTTTTGACAATTTATCAGGCAAGGTTTTATTGTTAACACATGCAGACCCCACAGAAGATGATGCATATCAGCAAGCTTTAAAGCGATTAGACAAATTAGTCGTGACATTACGCCAGGCGACAGAAAAATCAGATGCAAAGCACGTTCCTAAGCAGGTTAATGAAACAGACTTTGTTTCAGGCTTTACTGAGCAGGGTTTTAAAGACGCGGTTTTAAAAGCAAAAGAATATATTGTTGCGGGCGATATTATGCAGGTTGTTTTATCGCAACGTATGTCTATTCCTTATTCGGCAACACCACTTAATTTATACCGCGCTTTACGCTGTTTAAATCCATCACCCTATATGTATTATCTAAATTTAGCAGATTTTCATATTGTCGGCTCATCGCCTGAAATTCTGGTGAGACTGGAAGATGATGTGGTCACAGTGAGACCTATCGCTGGCACAAGACCTCGAGGGGCAACAGCCGAACAAGATAAAGCTTTAGAAAAAGAATTATTAGCCGATCCCAAAGAATTAGCGGAACATTTAATGTTAATTGATTTAGGGCGCAATGATGCGGGTAGAGTGTCAAAAATTGGCACAGTAGAATTGACCGATAAAATGATTATTGAACGTTATTCTCATGTGATGCATATTGTTTCTAATGTGACGGGGGATTTACAACAAGGTAAAGATGCTTTTGATGTATTAGCGGCAACATTTCCAGCAGGAACTGTAAGTGGTGCACCTAAAATTAGAGCCATGGAAATTATTGATGAACTAGAACCCGTTAAACGCGGAGTTTATGCGGGTGCTGTCGGATATATTTCATGGTCAGGTAATTTAGATACTGCCATTGCCATCAGAACAGCAGTGATAAAAGATCAAACACTTTATATTCAAGCTGGTGCGGGTATCGTCTATGATTCTGTGCCACAAAATGAATGGGATGAAACAATGAACAAAGGACGGGCTATTTTCCGTGCAGTTGCCATGGCCGAAGCTGGGCTAGAAGGGGAAAAGTCATGAGCTTAAAAGTTGTGATGATTGATAATTATGATTCGTTTACCTACAATTTAGTGCAATATTTTGGTGAATTAGGGGCAGATGTCACTGTATTACGAAATGATGAGGTCACAGTTAATGATATTGAGGCTTTAAACCCCGATAAAGTTGTTATTTCTCCAGGACCTTGCACCCCTAAAGAGGCAGGTATTTCCGTAGAAACTATTTTAAAGTTTGCTGGAAAACGACCAATTTTAGGAGTTTGTCTGGGTCATCAAAGTATTGGTCATGCCTTCGGTGGTCATATTGTTCATGCAAAAAGTATTATGCATGGCAAAACTTCAGCTGTTTATCATAAAAATGAAGGGGTGTTTAAAGGTTTAAAAAATCCCTTTATTGCAACTCGTTATCATTCGCTAGTAATAGATCAAAAAACCTTGCCTGATTGTTTAGAAATAACAGCATGGACACAAGATGAGGCTGGTAATATTGACGAGATTATGGGTATCAGACATAAAGAGCTGGATATTGAAGGCGTACAATTTCATCCAGAATCAATCTTGACTGAGCATGGTCACGATCTATTGCGTAATTTTTTAGAGCATTAACGGTATGAAAATACAACAAGCACTCAATAAAATACTGGATAAGCAAGACTTAACGGGCGATGAAATGCGTGAAGTGATGCAAATCATCATGAGCGGTGGCGCGACAGATGCACAAATTGGTGGGTTTCTTATCGCATTACGCTGTAAAGGCGAAAGTGTTGACGAAATTGCTGCGGCAGCAAGCGTTATGCGAGAACTAGCCACTCATGTCCCTGTTTCAGGTGCGCATGTTATTGACACTTGTGGCACAGGCGGAGATGGGGCTAATACCTTTAATATATCAACAACCTGTGCTTTTGTGGTTGCAGCCGCTGGTGGGCAAGTTGCCAAACATGGCAATCGTTCAGTATCCAGTAGTTCTGGTAGCGCAGACGTACTAGAAGCTGCGGGCGTTAATCTGGATTTATCTGCTGAACAAGTAGCAAAAAGTG
>JAGLUC010000216.1 GCA_023134955.1 Methylococcales bacterium
AGGAATAAAATGATTCTCTTTTGCATATGGCTTTTTTCTCCACCTCTAAAAAAAAGAACAAAAGAATTTATTTCAACTTCTCCTCACCCAAATCCTCTACAGCAAAAGAGGGCTTAAGAGCAGAGTCAAATACGCTGAGTAGTTACAAATTATTTAAGCAATGAATGCCCCGTCATTTCTTCAGGTTGTTTTAATCCTAAAATATCAAGCATGGTGGGTGCCAAGTCTGATAAGCAACCACCATCTGTCAATGCCTTATCACCACCCACATAAACCAAAGGCACCAAATTTGTGGTATGTGCGGTGTGTGGCTGGCCTGTTCCTTCACCGACCATTTGTTCAATATTGCCATGATCAGCGGTAACCAACATTTGTCCATTCACTTCCTTTAGAGCAGCAATAATCTGCTGTAAAGATGAGTCAATGGTTTCTACAGCAAGCACAGCCGCCTCCATCACACCCGTATGACCCACCATATCGCAATTTGCATAATTACAAATAATAACATCATATTTTTGACCTTTAATAGCATCTACCATATGCCCTGTTACTTCTACTGCACTCATTTCTGGCTGTAAATCATAGGTTTTAACTTTAGGCGATGGCACTAGAATGCGGTCTTCATTTTCAAAGGGTTCATCCCTGCCACCATTAAGAAAAAATGTCACATGAGCATATTTTTCTGTTTCTGCCAAACGTAACTGTTTTAAGCCAGAATTAGCTAATACTTCACCAATACCATTTTTCACATCAATTGGTGAGTATGCAACGGCATAATCAAAATCCTGATGATATTGAGTCAAGGTTGTGTAACAACCTCTATGCGGCTCGCATCCACGTTCAAAGCCATCAAAATCAACTTCAGTCAGTGCACGTGAAATCTCTCTCGCTCTATCTGCTCTAAAATTCATAAAAACAACTGAATCTTCAGGATCTAAAACTGTTACTTGTCCATTTTTATCCAGTACACTGGTTGGCAATACAAATTCATCCGTTTCAGCTCTTGCATAAGCTTCTTCAAGCCCTTGCTCAGCAGTCTGAACTTTTTGTTCTGTCTCACCTTTTGCAATTAAAGCATGAGCAACCTCAACACGCTCCCAACGATTATCTCTATCCATCGCATAAAACCGCCCCGTAATAGAAACAATACGTCCTGCACCTAATTCTGCAAACTTTTCATTCAATAATTTAATTGAACTTGCTGCGCTTTTAGGCGGTACATCACGCCCATCCAAAAAAGCATGTAGATAGACTTTTTTTAATCCACGCTTAACCGCCAATTCCGCCATTGCAGCAATTTGTAACTCATGGCTATGTACGCCACCTGGTGATAACAGACCCATAATATGCAGCGCTTTATCTTTTTCTAAAGCAACATCAACTGCTTTACACAATGCTTCATTAGAAAAGAATGTTCCTTCTTTTATAGCTGTACTCACTTTGGACAATTCTTGTCGCATTAATCGACCACTACCTATGTGCAAATGCCCCACTTCTGAATTCCCCATTTGCTGGTCAGGTAATCCGACAGAATCTCCTGCACAATCCAGCAAAGTATGTGGACTCTCTTTTTGTAATTGATCCCAACAAGGTGTTTTTGCCATAGCGATAGCGTTATTACTCTGCTCTTCTCTATGTCCGAATCCATCAAGAATTAATAAAACCAATGGTTTTGGTCGACTCAACATTACTGATACTCTCCGTTCCTATTTTATTAAAAACAACAAATAGGTTGTTAAAATTAAAAAATCATTCAGTCTAAAAACATTTAATTTTCAGCAAACAATTGAAAAAGTTAAATATTTTTATTTTGTTAGCTAGATAAATAGACTAAAATAGTTCGTTTATATTAATATATTAATACACGTTGACACTATACGTGTATAAATAATTCCTATTATCCTGTATTCAGTGGTTTAATTAGAAAATTTTGATAGTGTACCCAGGGGGTATTATAAGTAACTTTACTTCATTCCTTTTTCAGAGCTTTCTTATCTGGCTTATACAGTTTTAACATAAAGGTTTATCTAAATGGAAAATAGTAGTGGAACACTACTTTACAATGATGCTGATATCAATCGTGCAGCTCGTTGTTTAAAAGCAATGTCACACCCTTTACGCTTAAAAATTCTCTGTGTTTTAGGGACTGAATCAATCAGCGTACAAGACATTGTTGAACAAGTAGGCACAAGCCAAAGTAATATTTCTCAACATTTAGCCATTTTAAGAGAAAAAGATATTCTTGCTTATAAAAAAGAAGCCAATCGTGTCTATTACTTTATTGATGATGATCGTATGCTTCAACTCATTAGCATGATGAGAGACGTATTCTGTACCCGTTGCTAAACCAAACGCACCCTTATAATTAAAATATAACAACACCTTAAAAAAAAATGGATCAATACATAGAATTTATTTCTAATCATTATTTACTTTCTTTAGCACTTATTGTTGTCACTTTCCTATTACTTCAAGATTTAGTTGAAAGCACTTTCAAAAAGTTTGAAACACTTTCACCTTTACTTGCTGTTGCTAAAATGAATGCTGCTGATACAGTTATTGTTGATGTCCGTGAACCTCATGATTTTATCAAAGGACATATTAAAAGTGCTATCAATCTTCCTTTGGGAAAGTTTCCTGAAAAACTAACGTCATTGGATGAACATAAAAAGCATCCACTCATCGTTGTTTGTCAAAGCGGAACACGTTCTGTCCCTGCCTGCAAAGCATTAACAAAAGCCGATTTTGAACAAGTTTTTCTAATGACGGGTGGTATGCAGTCCTGGGAAGATAATAAATTCCCCATGAAAATTACAAGTAAAAATAAAACTTAACTGTTTAATATAACTTTATTTTATCACTTTATAACTAGAAATACCTGCTTCTTAATTTAGTAACGATTCAACACGGACACTTCATCAACTTTGTTTTGATGGATAGAAAAATGAGTCAAACTTAAACTTAAGTAAAAGAATTTTAACAAAGAACTCTAATCTTTTAAACCCTCCCTTGATGGGATGGGTTGGATGAGGAGAAATCAAAATTGTTGGACTACTAAGTTCTCAAAAAATCAAAAAAACACATCATGACTGAAGAAAACACGCAACAAGACAAACAATTTTCTATCCAGAAAATTCATACTAAAGATATTTCTTTTGAAACACCCAATTCACCTAAAATTTTCACAGAAAAGTGGGAACCAACCGTTGATTTTAACCTTGGGACTAATGTTGAGTCTCTTGAAGACAACTTGTTTGAAATATCTCTATCAGTAACTGTAACCGTTAAATGCAAGGAAATGACGGCTTATTTAATTGAAGTGACCCAAGCTGGAATTTTCTCTGTTACTGGTTTTTCTGAACAAGAAATGGGACCAATGCTGGGTAGCTTTTGTCCTAATATTTTATTCCCTTATTCAAGAGAAGTTATTTCTGACCTTGTCGCTAAAGGAGGCTTCCCTCAACTATTACTTGCGCCTGTTAACTTTGATGCTTTGTATTCTCAACATTTACAAAAAGCTCAACAACAAGCACCTGGCTCTAACGCCGTTAATTAATAGTCATGTCATCATCCATCAGTGTTCTTGGAGCTGGTTCATGGGGGACTGCTTTAGCTGTTCAGGCAGCCAAAAATGATTGTCAAACCATGCTTTGGGCTCACAACTCTGAGCATATTGATTCTCTATCCATTAATAGAGAAAATAAACGCTATTTACCAGGCTTAAAACTCCCTGAATCCATAATCTTAACTGATAATTTAGAACAAGCCGCTCAATTTAGCGATGTTATTTTAATTTCAGTCCCCAGTCATGCCTTTAAAGATACATTAATAAAATTAAAACCCTTTCTAAATAAAAACACCAAAATAGCATGGGCGACTAAAGGCTTCAACGCTGATGACGGCTCATTACTCAGTTCAATTGTAGAACAAACACTGTCTAATAAAGTTTATACCGCTGTGTTATCTGGACCTACTTTTGCCCAAGAAGTAGCCACTGGCCTTCCTACAGCCATTACAATTGCATCGGCTACAGCAGAATTCTCAGATCATCTATCAAACATTTTTCATAACCAGTGCTTTAGGACTTATACCAGCAATGATATAGTCGGCGTTCAAATTGGCGGTGCTGTTAAAAATGTACTGGCCATTGCCGCTGGTATTGCAGACGGCCTTGGATTTGGTGCAAACACTCGATCAGCTCTTATTACCAGAGGTCTTCAAGAGGTTATTCGTCTTGGTACAAAATTAGGTGGTCAGCCTGATACATTTATGGGCTTAGCAGGGCTTGGTGATTTAATTCTTACCTGCACGGATGACCAATCCAGAAACCGCCGACTTGGCTTGGCACTAGGTCAAGGAAAAACTAAAGAACAAACCATCAAACTTATCGGACAAGAAGTTGAAGGCATTTCAGCCGCCAGAGAGACCTTCTTACTCGCTAGAAAACATAAAATTGACATGCCAATTATTGAACAGACTTACAAGGTTTTGTATGAAGACCTAGACCCTCATGTTGCCGTGCAAAACTTATTAACTCGTGATCAAAAAGCCGAATCATTGCACATAGATTAGCAAACATATCCCCCCTTTCAATTTGACTCTCTGATGCCTCCAGGAATAGCTTGTACAGTATTGAGATAAATACACCTCAAGACTTTAAATGTAACACTGACCCCCCAATTATCCAATTATCACTTAAATTTCATCCAGTGATAATTTACCTGACGAAATATACTCTTTGCATTTTGCAACCCTGCTTTTTAGTCTATTGATTATTGTGACCTTCATCGCACTATCTCTTATTACATGTAACAAAACTTGTAAATTACATGTAACAGCTATACACTCCCCCTCATGGTAAAAAAAACATCAGCACACTATCAAAGAGAATTTAGACGACGATTACGTGAAAACGGTCTTATCAAAAAGGAAATATGGGTTAGACCGGAGCACACTTTAAAGCTAACTGAAATTGAGCGTATTTTGCGACAAGCAGATACACATTTAGATGATGCTGCCATTGATGCGATAACCAAAACACAATGGACAACGCAAAGCTTATTGAGCGAATTGCGCAAATCAGAGTTATTTACCAACAAACTGGCAGCGGTAGAATTAATTGATGGAATATACCCTGCTTTACATATCACAATGTTTGAGTATGGCGACCTGCCTGTTTTTTTAACTATTTGTGGGGAGCAGATTATTGTTGAATGTATGCTCTGGTCAGAAACTGATGTTATCAATAAAAATGACTTTAACGAGGTGGTTTTGCGCACGCATAAATACTTTCCTCTTTCAACCATTAGCCTGGACAAGCAACCTAATGGTGATAATTACTATCATATGTTTGGCGCACTCAGTTCCAGATCAATTTTATTAAATATACTTTTTGAAATAGAAACGCTTGCCAGCAATGTTATTAAAATAACAGAAGCTTATAGCGATTATTTAGTTACAACTAAAGACGGAGAATAAAATGAATGTATGGTCAAAATTAATGACAGCTTTGCGCGGTGGTGCAAATGAAATGGGTGAGATATTTGCTGATGCACAGGCCTTAAGAATTCTGGATCAAGAGGTACGGGAAGCATCCGATGAATTGAATATCTCTCGTAATAGTCTGGCTGATATGATGGCTAGAGAAAAGGTTTCTGAGCAAAAATGTTCCTCGCTAAATACTGAGATTGCTGAATATGAAGATTATGCTATTAAAGCATTAGAAAAACAGGATGAGCCCCTTGCTCTGGAGTTGGCTGAAAAAATCGCAACTTTAGAAACTCAGCTCAATACTGAACAGAATGCTCGCAATGAATACAAACAAAGTATTGATAGCTTGCGTAACTCTATTAAACAAGCAGATAGTAATATCAAACAGATAAAATTTCAGATAGATACCATTAAAGCAACTGAGAATGTACAACGCGCTCAAGCTGCGGTTGCTCAACGACATAGCGGTTCTACCTCTAAATTAACCACGGCTATGGAATCATTAGAACGGATTAAAGAGAAACAACAGCTAAAAACGGCTAAATTTAATGCATCTGAGGAATTGGCAGAAGATGTCTCTAATGATTCATTAAAAAATCGCCTTGAAGATGCAGGTATTATGCCAGGTCGTTTGAATGGTGAGACTGTATTAGCCAGGTTAAAAAATAAAGCCACTCAAGCTTAGTTTTTATAATTTACTGACTGATTATTTTGCTCAGACAGAATTAATAGAGGTGTCCTTAATATTAATTGTTCCAAAAATATTCACAGTAATGAAAAAGTAGCCTGTATTAAGCTTACCTAATACGGAAAACCGATGACTCGAAATCCCGAATTACACTTCGTTTCATACGGGCTACAATATATATTAATAAAAGAGTGTCGACATACCCTGCCAGAACTTTTAGGACAATTAATATCACCATAAACAGGAGAAGAAATAATGTTTGCGATTCTACTCAGTAAAGAAATGGATCCTTTTTATCAGAATATAAGCTCATTTCCGACTGTTATATTTACTTTTATACTGGCAATTTGTGTTTTATATTGGCTGGTTGCAGTGCTGGGTATTGTTGATATTGATTTGTTAGAAATTGATGGGGTAGATGCTGACTTTGACACGGGAAGTGAGTTAAGCGGCCCTAATGCACTGGCAGGGGTGATGCTTAAATTTGGCTTAAATGGCGTTCCAGTGACTATTATTGTCTCATTTTTATCATTGTTTGGCTGGATGATAAGTTATTACTGTGTACATTTTTTATCCCCCTTTATTCCACAAGGTTTGTTTTACATTGTATTTGGAATATTGGTGTTAATTGTTGCATTTTTGATTGCAATGATTATAACAGCGATGATTGTAAAGCTATTGAGACCCTTTTTTCAAAAAGTAGAACAACAAACAATTAAGCGAGTCTTGGGTCAAACGGCTGTGGTAAGAACATCCAAAGTAAACAACTCTTTCGGTGAAGCTGATTTTAATGATGGCGGAGCAGGGCTGATATTTAAAGTAAGATCAATAGGTGATGAGACTTTTAAAAAAGGCGATAAGGTTGTGTTACTAGAGTATTTGGAAGAAAAGAATGTCTATCGCGTTATTTCTGAACAGGATTTTAACGCTTAATCATAAAACGACTATTATTTAAACAATTAATTGATTTAACAAGGGGGTCATACAATGGCTAATTTAACAGTTTTTATGCCTATTATTTCTGGAGTAGGTATTGCCTTCGTCATCATTATGGGAATTGCCATTTTATTCAAGGCGTTCTATATAAAAGTGAACCAAGGTACTGCGCTTATTGTGAATGATATGAGTTCTAAGCCAAAAGTGCATTTTACCGGGGCATTGGTTTACCCGATTATTTACATGAAAGAGTTCATGAAGATTTCCTTGATCACTTTAGAAGTTGATAGACGAGGAAATGATGGATTAATCTGTTCTGACAATATGCGGGCAGACATTACCGTTGCTTTTTATCTTAGAGTTAATGAAACCACAGAAGATGTTTTACGTGTGGCTAAATCTATTGGTGTAGATAGAGCATCAGATCGCGATGCTGTGTATCAACTATTCTCAGCCAAATTTTCAGAAGCCTTAAAAACGGTGGGTAAGAAATTTGAATTTGTGCAATTATTTGAAAATAGAATTGACTTTAGAGAAAAGATTATTGAAGTGATTGGTGATGATCTGAACGGCTATATATTAGAAGATGTGGCGATTGATTATTTAGAACAAACACCAAAAGCTTCATTAGATCCCAATAATATATTAGATGCAGAAGGGATTAAAAAAATTACAGAAATGACAGCCATTCAAAATGTCCGTACCAATGTTTTGGAGCGAGATGAAGAGTTGGCGATTAAGAAAAAAGATGTAGAAACAGTGGAAGCAATGTTGGAATTAAAACGTCAACAAGCCGATGCAGAAGCCAAACAAGAGCGTGAAATATTAACCATTAGAGCCAGAGAAGAAGCAGAAACTAAAAAGATTCAAGAAGAAGAACGTAAAAAAGCAGATTCAACCACCATCATGGTTAATCAAGATTTAGCGGTACAAACAGAAAATCAGAAACGTGAAGTAGAAGTAGCAGAACAAAATCGTCAACGTGCCGTTGCAATTGAAATGGAAAGAGTGACACGAGCAAGGGATTTGGAAATTGTGGCGCGTAAACGAGAAGTGGAGCTGCAAACGATTGAAGCTGAAAAAGCGGTGGAAGTAGAGAAAAAAGAAATTGCACGAGTGATTCAAGAGCGCGTTATTGTTGATAAGGCAGTCGCTATTGAAGAAGAAAAAATTAATGAAGTCAGGCAAGTCTCAGAAGCCGACCGTTTAAAACAAGTACAAGTATTAGGCGCGGAAGCTGAAGCGGAAGAAGAAAAAATTAAACATGTTAAAGCCGCAGAAGCGGAAGAAATGGCTGCTCATCATAAAGCCACTGAAATTACCACACTAGCTCAGGCAGATTTAGATGCGGCTGCAAGAGAAGCAGATGCTAAAAAGAAACTAGCAGAAGGTATACAAGCAGAAGAAGCCGCTTCAGGTTTAGCAGAAGCCAAAGTGCAAGAAGCCAAAGCCGATGCCTTAGAAAAAGAAGGCTTAGCAGAAGCCAGAGTGATTAGTGCAAAAGGTGAAGCTGAAGCCGCTGCACAAAAAGATGTAGGTTTGGTCGGTGCAGAAGTGACCCGCGAGCAATTTAAAGCAGAAGCGGATGGTTTAGTCGAGAAATTCTCAGCCATGGGTGATATGAGTGCCCAAGCACGAGAGCATGAAGAATTCCGTATGAGTTTAGAAACAGCCTTTAAAGAAGCGATAGCCTCAATTGAAGCGGGTAAAGAAATTGCCCAAGAAAATGCAGAAGTATTAGCCACAGCATTAAGAGAAGCCAATATTGATATCGTCGGTGGAGAGCAACATTTCTTTGATACCTTTGCCAAATCATTATCAATCGGTAAAGCTATTGATGGGTTATCAACTAAAAGCAGTGTGGTTTCGGGGATATTGGATAAGGTGATGAGTAAACTGGATTCTAAAAACAAACCGAAAAGCGAGTAAGGTAAAAATATGAAATGCACAAGCTGTAACAAAGGTATTTTATCCCCTAGTTTTATAGATGGATTGTTCAGAGCGCATACATGTACTGAATGCGGTGGTAACTGGGTATTAATTGAAGACTATCTGATATGGAAAGAACGTAATCCAGAATTTGAATTTTCAGATGAAGTTACATGCGAAGCTGAGGACTCAACAACCACTTTATTGTGCCCAGTGACTGGAACTGTCATGAGAAAATTTCGATTGGCCGCTAAAAACTCACATCGTCTGGATTATAGCTCAAGTGTGGGTGGTGTCTGGCTGGATAAAGGCGAATGGGAACTGCTAAAAAAGGAAGGTCTTGCAGGTTCCTTAAATGCAGTATTGACTGAATATTGGCAGAATAATATTCGACTAGACAGTGCTAAAGATAGTTTTGAAGCAATTTATAAAGATAAGTTTGGTCTACAGACATACGGTAAAGCGCGTGAGTTTAGGGAATGGTTAAACAATCAACCCTGCAAGGCTGATTTAAGAGCTTATATTTTAGCCGATGACCCTTATTCAGCCAGAAAGTAGTTTTTTAAAATGGTTTTTAATAAACCACAGATTGAGTTGTGATTGGATTTTTGGATCGATTAAGTAGGAATTGGGGCTTTAGCCTCGCCTGACTCGTGCGAGGCTAAAGCCTCACTTCCAGCAAAAAAACAACCAACCTGTAGTTTATTAATAGCCATTTTTTTAATGAAGCTCGGGGCAAGGTATGGAAAGTAAATCCCTTGATCTCTTTACTATTGATAAAAAGTAAAGAACAGCATATCCTCTAGTTTTAAATTTTGTAAATAGGTGAGCAGATGCCAAAAGTAAGTGCAAAAAGACAAATTACAATTCCTATTGATCAGTGTAAGGCAATGAATATAAAGCCAGGTGATGAATTAGAAATTTTTGCAGCCGATGAACAATTAATTCTAATTAAAAAAGCTGTAGGCGCAGCAAAAGGTTTATTAAGCCATGTGCAAGTTAAAGAACACATGACGGATGAAGAATCAAGACAGAGTGCAATAGGATGATTGCGATAGATACCAATGTATTACTAAGGTATCTTTTGGATGATGATAAAACTCAGGCTGTTAAAGCAGAAAAAATAATTAAAGGGAAAGAGATTGTACTCATTATAGATGTAGTGCTAGTTGAAACTATTTGGACATTAAAAGGAAAAAAATACCAACTAAATAAAACAGACTTAATTGCAGTTATACAGGCTTTGTTTAAAGAACCTAATATCCGTTTTGAAAAAGGGCAAGTTGTTTGGCAGGCACTTAATGATTACCGTAAAGCGAAGCCTGTAAATGGTAAATTAGCTGATTTTTCAGATGCTTTGATAGTGAATAAAGCAAAATTTATAGCAAATGAGAAATCAGAAGTGTTAAAGGGTGTTTATACTTTTGATAACGCAGCACAACAATTACCAGGAACTAAAGCACCATAGCAATGACCTTTATTCAGCCAGAAAGTAGTCTTTCAATGAAGCTAGAGTATGAAGAAATAGGATACTTTATGCTCAAAAATGTTCTGGATGAGGAAAGTGTTAAATCGTTAATAAATATATTAAGCGTATTTGAAAAAGACATTAATCATTACGGCATAAGGGATTTGATGAACAAAGTGCCTCAAATACGTGAGTTGGCAATGTCTGATTGCTTATTACCCCTTGCTAAAAAAATACTTGGGGACAAGGCAAAACCGATACGAGCAGTATTTTTTGATAAGTTACCCGACGCAAACTGGAATGTGGCATGGCATCAAGATACTTCTATTGTAGTTAAAGCCAAAGTGAAAATGCCAGGTTTTAATTATTGGCGAGAGAAGCAAGGTGTCATGCATGTTGAGCCACCAGAACAGTATTTATCAAATATTTTAACGCTACGAGTTCACCTTGATTCGGCAAGTACCGAAACAGGGGTTTTAAGAGTTATTCCTGAAACGCACAAGAACGGAAGAGTGAGCTCCAACAAAATTCTAGATATTGTAGAAAAATCAGAAGTCAAAGAATGTACGGCTGAAGCAGGTGATGTATTACTCATGAATCCGTTATTATTTCATTCTTCCAGAAAAGCAACCAAGCCAAAGCATCGAAGAATTATTCATCTTGAATATTCAGCCATGTCTTTGCCTGAGCCATTAGAGTGGTGTGAGTGATAATCAAGACATGACAAAATACTATGCTTAACCTGAGTCAGTAGTAAATTAGATTTTTATTGAAAAATATAGCCAGCAATACTATATTCATTTTTATTAAATATGAATAGACAGGAGTTAAATAATGGCAACAACAAGTTTAAGTCTGGGTGAACATTGGGAAGTTTTTATTAAAAATGAAGTTTCTAGTGGGCGTTATGGCTCAGCAAGTGAAGTGGTGAGGGATGCTTTGCGAAATTTAGAAGACCGAAAAAGTAAACTTGAAGCTTTACGAGTACATTTAGCTGAGGGAGAAGCTCAAGTTAAAAAAGGTGAATTTATTACAGACTATTCAATTGAAAATATTATTCAAGGACTGGATAACGAAGAATGACTCGCCTTTTTAGGATTACGCCTCGTGCTCAAGAAGATTTAAAACAAATTGGGCGATATACCTTTTCTCAGTGGGGTGAAAAACAGCGCAATAACGATTTACGTAATTTAGATAAACGTTTTTTCTGGTTGGCAGAAAATCCACAATTAGGTAAACAAAGACCTGATATTAAACAAGGCTACTATTGTTATCAACAAGGGTCTCATTTGATTTTTTACCTGATTAGTAAGACGAGCATAGATATTATTGGCATTCCACATAAAGCGATGGATGTTTTAGGCTATTTTGAGGAATGAAGTTATAGAGCTTTCTTAATCTGGGTGTTTTCTCGTTCCCAAGCTGGAGCTTGGGAACGAGAAAAAATAAGTTAATGAGTTATTTATGAACAGTAAACAAACATTAGAAATTTTGACCAAAATCAAACCAGAGTTAGCGAAACGCTTTGGTGTAACTCGTTTAGCTTTGTTTGGCTCAACAGTGCGTGATGAAGCAAGAGCAGATAGTGATATTGATATTGTCGTTGCTTTTGATGGACCTGCAACATCCAAAAAATATTTTGGTGTGCAATTTCTTTTAGAAGATGAGCTAGGTCAACCTGTTGATTTGGTGACAGAGAAAGCAATGCGTCCTGAATTAAAACCTTTTATTGAGCGAGAAGCAGTTAATGTCTGAACGAGAGTGGCGTTTTTATCTGGACGACATGATTGGTTTTGCTGAAAATGTGATGACTTATTGTGATGGGCTGGATCTGGAAACATTTGAACGAACAGGTTTAAATTATGATGCAACCGTGCGTAATTTAGAATTAATTGGTGAAGCGGCTACTCATATACCCACACAAATACGAGAGAAAACTACGTCTATCCCTTGGCGACAAATTATTGCAACTAGAAATAGGTTAATTCATGGTTATTTAGGGATAGATAACGATACTTTGTGGAGTATTATTCAAGATGATATTCCACCACTAATTATCGAGTTACAACAAATTAGAAGTGAGCTGAAATAGCTGATTTCTAGTTACAACGCGAGAGCGTGGGAACTATACGTACTATAAGAATTATGGCTGAACAACAAGAAGCAAACAATATAGTAGACCAGGCAGTGGCAGAGGGTGGTGCTTATGAGGTTATTCGTAAGCGTTTATCTGAGCAGGGTCAAAAACTAAAACGTCAAACCCAAACTTTAAATGAGGCGCGGTTAGCTGAATTTGGTAGTTCGGAAATGGCAGTTGCGGCACGGGTACGAGTGCGCACAGAGAACAACTGTGTGGCGCGTGATATTGTGCAAGTGGGTGATTTATTACTGTTTGGCTATAACGTTTATATTGGGCTTAAAAAAGAAACGCGTATTGAAGATGTGTTCTCTTTATTTCGTTTAAGTAAGGGTGAAGACGATTCTCAATATGAGATGGAACAGCAATCTTTAGCCAACAGCTTTTTAACCAATACTTCATTTGTTGATGATTTTAATGAGCTGTATCGTTATTACAAAAACACCCAATTAATTGAATTAACCGCTAAACACGGTAAGTTGTTAGTGGGTTTTCAGATTGGTGATCGCTTAGATGATATTCGGGTATTCCGCTGGTCTATTTCTGCGGATGGCAAGCAGATTGAATATATTGATAATCGAGGTGAACGTGATATTCAGCTTCCCCCAGCCTTTGATTTTGAATGGATAGAAACCACGCGAGATGACGGCATTAATGGCCGTCACCCACATGTTAATATTTTGGATACGGTGTTTGTTGAAACCATTAACGGTGATTTAACCGTTAAGATTGAAGACAATACCGATGATGGTTTAGGCTTATACAGGGAAGAGGTAGAAGACCAAACTCAATCTTTAGATGATGCCAGTATTGAGTATGCCAAAGTGGGTAATTTGATTTTACTTAAAATCTTACCTTATAGAGAAAAGCAGTGGCGTTATTTGATTTTTAACAGCTTAACCCAAACCGTGATTCGCTTAGATGCCATGGGTGAGTCTTGTGTGCAATTACCCGAAGACCAAGGCATTATTTTCCCGGGAGGATATTACCTGCAAACGGGGGAATATAAAACCTATGATAAAGAAACGGACGGTTTAAAATTTAGACGACGGATTAACTCACCTAATGGTGAAGATATTCTTTACCTGTTTTATCAGCCTGAACAGGGCATTGTGGGTCTGTTTGCTTATAACGTGATTGAGCAAACCCTGCAAACCCCTATTTATGGACACGGTCACGCTTTATCTGATGAGGGAACCATTGTTATTTTCTCAGCAGAAGTTGATCCCACACGTATTCATCCCATGCAAATTTGGCATACACCTTACCAAAGCCAGGAATTTGCCAGTAAAGTACCGACTAATCAATCATTTTTTGGACGTATTGGTAATACCGCTTTAGTGCGAGGTATTGCTGATTTATATAGTGTTGGACGATTAATTGATGAGCAGCAAGTCTCAGCCCGATTGTATGAGGATTTAAGCAAACAAGCGAAAAAAATGCTGGATGTGCATTATTGGATGGATGAGTCAGATGTACAAGGTCTAGATACATCACTGAAAGAAATTGCCAGTACCGCTGAGTTGGTGATTGATGAATTTGAAAAAGTTGAAAGTATTCGTCAGCAGTCGACAAAAACCATGCAGGCAGCGGAAAAATCACAAGCCGAATTATTACACTCTATTCAACCAGACAGTTGGGAAGCGGCTGAAGATTATGTGGCTGCATTAGATAAATTAAGACATCAACGTGGGCATTTAGCCACTATTAAAGAGCATCGCTATATTGATCTACAAAGGATTGATGAGCTGGACATTGCCTTACAACAAGCCAATGATCAATTAAGTGAGCAAACAGGCGTATTTTTAGCTGGTGAAAATGCTTTACAACCCTATCAACAAAAGATTGAAGATTTTAATCAGCAAGCAGAAAAAGCCAACAGTAATGCTGAATTAAGCCCCGTCATTGAAGCGATTGAGTCAACCGCTAATGGCTTAGATTTATTGTCTGAATTAATGACCACGCTAAAGATTAGTGACGCAACGGTTAGAACGCGGATTGTTGATGCGATTTCAGAAGTGTATTCCAAGTTAAATCAAAGCAAAGCCAATGCCCGACATAAGCAAAAGTCGATGGACTCAGAAGAGGCGATTGCTCAGTTTGGCGCACAATTTAAATTGTTTTCACAAAGTATTACCAATGCTTTGGAAATGGCAAATACCCCTGAAAAATGTGATGAGCAATTATCACGTTTATTAGTGCAATTAGAAGAATTAGAAAGCCAGTTTAGTGATTATGATCAGTTTATTACTGACATTATGACTAAACGGGAAGAGATTTATGAATCTTTTGAAAAGCATAAACAGCAGTTACTGGATAACAGACAACGCAAAGCGCAATCATTAAGTGATGCGGCGCAACGTATGCTGGCTAATATTGAGCGTCGATGCCAGCGTTTTTCTGAGGCAGATGAGTTAAATACCTATTTTGCATCCGATGCTTTGGTGCTTAAAATCAGGGAGTTAATCGAAAAATTGCGTGAGCTGGATAATGCCGTTAAAGCGGATGATATTGCCTCACGATTTAAGTCGATACAAGAACAGGCATTACGCTCTTTACGTGATAAAGAAGATATTTATGAACAAGGCGGCAATGTTATTAAATTGGGGCCACGTCATAAATTTAGTGTTAATACCCAGGAACTGGATTTAACCATTATTCCTAGGGAAGGCATACTCAATTTACATATTACTGGCACAGATTATTTTGAAGCTTTAAATCACCCTGATTTAGTGGCGTTGAAAGATTTTTGGGAAATGGCATTAGAGTCTGAATCAACAGAGGTTTATCGTGCAGAATATTTAGCCTATTTGATATTCCATGCCGCAGAAAACCATCAACAAGGTTTAAGCTTAACCCAGTTGCAAAGTGCTTTAAATAATGAAGACAGTTTACAGCAATTGATTAGAGACTTTGCCGCACCACGATATAAAGAAGGTTATGAAAAAGGTATACATGACCATGATTGTGGCTTAATTTTAAAAGCCTTAATCCCCGCGATACAAAGTGCAGATTTATTGCGATACACCCCAGCAAGCCGTGCTTTGGCGCAAATATTTTGGGCGAATCGAGAAACTAATCCACAACTTGGTGAGTATTATTTAAGCTGGCAAACACGGGCGCAATCAGCCACTCAAATGCATTTGAGCTTAATTAGCCATAAAGCCACCCAGTTATTAGCCAAAGAAGTGCAACAGGCTTTAGTGTTATTTTTAGAGCTTTATCCCATTGCCTTTACGCCATTAGAAATAGAACAAGCTGCGACTTATTTAGTCGCAGAATTAAGCCAGCAACGCTTAGAGTTTATCGGTAGTAAATACGCTCAACAATTAGCCGATGAGTTAAAACGCAGTTTAGATGAAAGTACATGGCAGAATTATCAAACCGCTTTAGCAAAATTAGCTAATCGTGTCGATCAACGCTGGCAACTGACTCATGCTTGGTTAAATGCTTTAATTGAACATAAACAATTGCCCCATCTTAGCCATTATATTGCTGAAGCAGTGGCGTTGTTAAATGGCGACCAACGGATTGATCGCCGTAGTAGCCAAGTTGATCTTGAATTATCTGTTGAACATTTAATGGGTGAGCATGGCAATATTAAACAACGCAGCTTAAACTTTTCTGTGGATGCTTTTTTACAACGCTTGCAACATCATCAGCAAATTGTAATTCCGGCGTATCATCAATATCATCAAACACGCCAAAGCATTATGGAAGAACAGCGTGAATCGTTGAGGTTGGAACAATTTAAAGCTAAACCACTCAGTTCCTTTGTACGAAATAAGTTAATCAACGAAGCTTATTTACCGATTATTGGTGACAATCTCGCCAAACAAATGGGCACGATTGGAGACAATAAGCGTTCTGATTTAATGGGCTTATTAATGATGATTTCACCCCCAGGTTACGGTAAAACTACATTGATGGAATATGTGGCGAATCGCTTGGGTTTGATTTTTATGAAAATCAACTGTCCCTCACTAGGGCATGATGTATTGTCACTTGATCCACAACAAGCACCCAATGCAACGGCAAAGCAGGAATTACATAAACTTAACCTGGCGTTGGAAATGGGCAGTAATGTCATGCTGTATTTGGATGATATTCAGCATACTCATGCTGAATTTTTGCAAAAGTTTATCTCATTATGTGATGGTACAAGGCGTATTGAAGGGATTTGGAAAGGCAAGTCTAAAACCTATGATATGCGAGGTAAGAAATTTTGTGTGGTGATGGCAGGGAACCCTTATACCGAATCAGGTGAAGTCTTTAAAATACCCGATATGCTGGCTAACCGTGCAGATATTTATAACTTAGGCGATATTTTAGGCGGCATGGATGAACAATTTTCTTTGAGTTATATTGAAAATAGTCTGACCTCAAATGCGATATTAGCCCCATTGGCTATTCGTAAAATGGCTGATGTGTATAAGCTTATTGATATGGCAAAAGGGGCAAATATTGCCTCGACAGATTTAAACCATCAATACAGTGGTGCAGAATTAAATGAAATATTAGCGGTATTGCGTAAATTATTTATTGTGCAAGAATTGGTATTAAAGGTTAATCAACAATATATAAAATCAGCGGCACAAGATGATAAATATCGTACTGAACCCGTGTTTAAGTTGCAGGGCAGTTACCGCAACATGAATAAAATGGCAGAAAAAGTCTCAGCGGTGATGAATGAGCAAGAATTACTACAAATGTTAAGCGACCATTATCAAGGCGAAGCGCAATTACTTACCAGTGGAGCTGAACATAATTTGCTTAAATTAGCGCAATTACGAGGTAATAGTACCAATGCTGAGCAACAACGCTGGGAGTCTATTATTACTGATTTTCAACGTACCCAAAGCATGGGTGGCGATGATGCCGATTCTGCAACAAAGGTGGCGACTCAATTAAATTATGTCACTGAACATTTACAATCTATTCATCAAGCCATTAATTCTGATACCGAATTAGTCAAACCTATGTTGATTATTAGCCAACAATTAAAATCATTACAAAGTGCTATTAATGATAAAGATGTGGGGATTAATATTGTTAATAAACCTTCGGTTGTAGTTGAAGAATCTATGCAGCAATTAGCCAATGTCATTGAAACCACCTTTATGCCTGTGGTCGCAGCAATGGATAAGAAAATTGATTTAGATTTAACTATTTTACGAAAAGTAAATGAATTGTCTGATGAGGTTAGTAGTATGGGAAAAAAGGCTAAGACATTAAAATAATTGAATAATTTATTATAGAAGACTTCGGTAATTGTTCCTTTATTACTTCTACTACACGCATTCATAGCTTTATCAGTCTGCAAAAAAAGGGCTCTGACCCCTTTTAAATTGTGTATAAAAAACGAGAACCAAATAACATCTATTAAAACTCAGACTTGGCAATATAAAAATATTAAACTACTATTAAAAAACATATTAATTACATGTCGTTAGAATATCTAATTAATATATTATTTCTATAAATTCAGTTTTGAGAGTTTGCCATGTTACATATTATCAACAGCCTTCCTAATTCAGCTTCCTTTTTAAATAATGCCCGTTCAGGTGACACTGTCATTTTTACTGAAAATGCTGTTCTTGCAGCAAAACAGGGATATTTTGACATAGAGTCTTTAACTCAGAAAGCACTTGATCACATTAATTTATATGTGCGTAAAGCAGATCTGTTGATTCAAGATATTTCTATCAGTGAATTGATTAGAGGTGTTATTGTTATCGATGATATGCAATATCAAAGTGCGATCACTCAAAACTTTGCAATAAAGTCTTATAATTGAAATACAAAGCTGTATGTTATAAATTTACATGGCTATTAACAAA
>JAGLUC010000217.1 GCA_023134955.1 Methylococcales bacterium
GTTTACCTAATACGGGGAACCGATGTCTCGAAACCCCTTATTACACTTTGTTTCATACGGGCTACAGTATGTGTTAATTAAAGAGTATCAAAATACCCTGCCAGAACTTTTGGGACGATTAATAGCGTCATATTGCTAAATCATTCTGGTTTTAACAACAGGATTATTTCTAATTCCAACTTCATGCTACCAAATAACAACTTTAATAAGCACCCTTCCTGCTTCGACAGCTTTTTACTGTCTAGAATAAGTTCATATCATTACAAGGGCTGCAATTTATTAAATCACCCTTTTAATTCAATTAGTAATTGTTTCAAAAACCCTAATCTATGTTAATTTTTTTATTTTATAAAAACTGTAAGATTATCTAAAGACAAGCTTAACAATCTTAGGAAATAAATAATGTTTAAAATTAAAAATGATGTAAATGTCGTTAAAAGAACCTCAGCAGCTAATATTGATAATGCTAAAAAAAAATTGCGTCAGGCTATGATTGCCGAAGCAGCATATTATTTAGCGAAAAAAAGAGGTTTTATTGCAGGTCATGAAATGGATGATTGGTTTGAAGCTGAAAAGAAATTATAAATCAATAATTTTTTCTCTCCATTGTATAAAAGAGTACACTGAAAATATCAACTCTTAAAAATGAGTAAAGCCTTATGTCGATTGACTGGGATATTCGATTTGTTTTATTGCTACTACTGACAGTTGTTGCAACGGTTCATTCTGAACCAAAGGAAAGCCAGTCTGTTAATAAAACATCAATTGTCATACAACTTGAAATCAATGATGTTATTGGTCCTGCAACTGCTGATTACATAGAACGCAATTTACAAAAGGCTATAAATAGCCAGGCTAAAGCAGTACTAATCACCATGGATACACCTGGAGGTCTGGATCTTTCCATGCGCCAGATAATCAAAAAGATCATTGCCTCTCCTATTCCTGTTATCAGCTATGTAACACCTGGTGGATCACGTGCTGCCAGCGCCGGGACTTATATCCTTTATGCCAGTCATATTGCTGCAATGGCACCTGCAACCAATCTGGGCGCAGCAACACCCGTGCAAATAGGTGGCTTTGGCGGCTTTGGCAATGATAAAGATAACACTGATAAAGACAGCACTGATGAGGAAAAGCCGAAACCCCTGTCTGACCCAATGTCTCACAAAATGATCAATGATGCAGCCGCTTACATTCGGGGGCTGGCAAAAATGCATGGTAGAAATGAGCAATGGGCTGAGCAGGCGGTACGTGAAGCGGTTAGTCTTTCTGCTGAAGAAGCCTTAAAACTGAATGTGATTGATGTTGTTGCATCAGATGTAAGCGATTTATTTAGGCAATTACAAGGTCGGAAGATTGTTCTTTCCGACAAAGAGCTTATCTTAAATTTCGAGTCAATTAAAATACAAAAGATAAAGCCTGACTGGCGTAGTCAATTTCTGGCTGTGATCACTAACCCCAGTATTGCGTATATATTACTAATGATTGGTATTTATGGACTGGTGTTTGAATTCTCTAATCCAGGTAGTATTGTACCCGGTACTGTAGGTGGAATTTGTCTGTTGCTGGCTTTATATGCGTTGCAGCTATTACCTGTCAATTATGCCGGCATGGGGTTAATCCTGTTAGGAATCGCCCTGATGACTGCGGAATCCTTTGTACCCAGTTTTGGCATACTAGGGCTAGGAGGAGTAGTCGCTTTTGTTATTGGTTCCGTCATATTTATGGATACCGATGTACCGGGATTTGGAATAGATTTGGGACTGGTTGCTGGTTTTGCCTTGAGCAGTGCAGTCTTTTTTATTATTGCAATCGGTCTGTTATTAAAATCAAGACATAGTCTAATTGTTAGTGGTAAAGAAGAAATGCTGGGCAGTGTTGGCATAGTGCAGGATGATTTTAGCGGAACTGGGAGAGTTCGTATTCATAGTGAAAACTGGCGAGCCTCATGTGAGCAGCCTTTACATAAAAATGAAAAAGTGAGGGTGACAGCGATTGATGGTCTAATTTTACGGGTTATTCCTTTTAAATTACAGGAGCACGAGTGATGTTTACAAATTTCAGTTATATCTTCATCAGTATTTTAGTGATACTGCTAATCAGTGCATTCAGAATTCTTAGAGAATATGAGCGTGGTGTTATATTTATGCTTGGTCGTTTTTACCGAGTCAAAGGACCAGGGTTAATTATCGTTATCCCTATCATTCAACAAATGGTACGGGTTGATTTGCGTACCATCGTAATGGATGTACCCACTCAGGATGTTATTTCCCGTGATAATGTTTCAGTTAAAGTTAATGCTGTGGTTTATTTTCGCGTTTTAGAGCCAGATAAGGCAATCATACAAGTAGAAAATTTTTATGATGCCACCAGCCAATTGGCGCAAACAACACTGCGCTCAGTATTGGGACAGCATGAACTTGATGAAATGCTGGCAGAACGTGATAGCCTGAATATTGACATTCAAACCAGTCTGGATCAACAAACCGATGCCTGGGGAATTAAAGTCTCCAATGTTGAAATCAAACATGTAGACCTAGATGAAAGTATGATCAGAGCGATTGCCAAACAAGCGGAAGCTGAGCGTACTCGTCGTGCAAAAATCATTCATGCAGAAGGAGAAATGCAGGCTGCCGAAAAATTACTGGAAGCGGCAAAAATATTGTCAGGACAACCTGAAGCGATACAGCTGAGGTATTTACAGACCCTGACTGAAATTGCCGGTGAAAAGTCATCTACCATCGTCTTTCCATTAGATATATTAAAAGGCTTTAAATGAGAGGTGAGAGTTTAATAATTTCCTGGTCTTGATTGGTATTCAAGCATATCTGTTTTTTGATTCTGCATAGACACTAGTAGCAAATGCCACGAAATTGGCGCGTTTTCTACTAGTACTCCTACAATTTTAGTTTGATGAATAGAAAGTTCTTTATGATGAGCATAATCACTGAATTAAAATATATTGTAGCCCGTA
>JAGLUC010000218.1 GCA_023134955.1 Methylococcales bacterium
ATTTGTTAATTTTAATCGTTATTACACCAACAAAATTAATTTCTTAACGGTTTTCCAGTTTTTAACATATGCTCCAGTCGCGCCAATGTTCCTTGCTGTTTAACAATTTCGGTAAAAACCTGACATTCCAATTCCAGAACATCATCTTCTGAAAGTGGTTCCATCATATCGCAATCACCACCTGTCAATACCGTAGCCAGCCTGTCTGCAACCTGTGCATCATAATCAGTCACTTTACCCAGCATTCTGAATGCTTTAATAGACATATCTAATAGCACTTTTGCTGTTTTTCCAGGTAATTTATAAGCTGTCTTTTCAGGAATGCTATAGTCCTGGCTCAAAAGCAGTGCTTTATTTTTTGCATCCGCTAATAAACGATTCTTATTCATGGTTATTTCGTCTGATTCTGAAACAAAAAGTAATTCCTTGGCTTCCATGGCTGATGTTGAAACCTTAGCCATTGCAATGGTCTGAAAAGCCCTGACAACAGGCGGTATTGGCCCTCCAAATGATTTTAGCTGTAAACAGCGGCGCAAATATTCCTTACAGCCGCCCCAGCCTGGGACTAAACCAACACTCACCTCTACCAGACCTGTATATAATTCAGCATGAGCTTGTATGGCATCACAATGCAAAAGAATTTCACAGCCTCCTCCTAAAGCCATGCCACTAGGGGCTGCAACTACAGGAAATGGTGCGTATTTCAAAGCCTTGAAGGTCTGTTGTCCTTGTTTAATCAAATTTTCGACACTATCCCAATCGCCCTGCTCTATAGCAGCCATTAACAAGCCCAGATTTGCACCGGCTGAAAAATGATCTGCTTCATTATGGATAACCAGTGCTGTAAAGTCCTTTTCAACTTTTTTTATGCTTTGCCGTAATAAACTTAATGAATCCATATCAAAAGTATTCATTTTGCTATGAAATTCAAAACAGGCAACACCATCAGCAATATCCCATAGACTTGCTGATTTGTTCTCTAAAATAGCCGGTTTCTGTAGTTTAACGTCTGAAAGCAATAAAACACCTTCCGCTCTTAGAACAGGACGAAACTCATTAGATGAAGACTGATATTCAAGCACACCTGAATCCGTTTTATAAAAAGGACTTGATGTTAAAATATCAGGGATTTTTTCTGCTCCCCCTTGCTGTTTCACTTTATCAACAAACCAGTCTACACCGATTTTATCCAGCAATTCAAAAGGTCCATATTGCCAGTTATAGCCCAGTCGCATAACCTCATCCACCGCTGTAATCTCATCAGATATTTCCGGGATAAGATTAGCGGCATAGAGCAAAGTTTTTGAAATAACCGTCCACGCATAACGGGCGTTTTTATCATCTAAAGAAAGAAATGCCTGTAAACCTTGTTTATGTGCAACTTTTAGACACTCTAAAACAGGCTTTTCACTTTTACTATAGTCACCTGTTAGCAAACTAATCGATTCCTTGATTCTTTTTCCATCCTTTTTATTCAAGCGATAAAAACCACCTTTGCCCTTACGACCCGTATAACCATCATTAATCATAGTACTGAACAATTCAGGCATATCATTAATTTCATGAAATGCATCCTGTGCAGGTAACTGTTTCATGCTTTCCAAAATATGAGGAATTAAGTCCAGTCCAACTAAATCCAGTAAACCAAATATCCCGGTTTTAGGAATACCAAAAGGCGCACTCAGCACTGCATCCGCCTGTTCGACGGTAATTCCCTGCTTGAATGCCTCCAATAAAGCACATTGCACCCAATAGATTCCAATACGATTAGCTATAAAACCCGTTGTATCCTTACATTCAACACAACTTTTTCCCAGTTTGATCTCTGCAAACTTTTTAACAGCGTTAATAATGGTAATTTGAGTGACTGAACTGCTAACCAACTCTAATAATCGCATGTACCTAGGTGGATTAAAAAAATGGGTAATCATGAATCGACTTTGAAAATCTGCTGATAAGCCATTAACTAACTGTCTAAGGGGCAGAGTTGAGGTATTTGATGAAATAATGGCATCAGGACGGCAAATCTTGTCCAGTTTCTGATAAAGCGTTTGTTTTATACTTAAATCTTCAATTACCGCTTCAATCA
>JAGLUC010000219.1 GCA_023134955.1 Methylococcales bacterium
TTCATCTAAAGACGTTTTATATTTTGACCTTATACCTTCGCCTATTCCTAATACTTCTCCATTATCAGAAACACCAATAATTAGATCTCCGCCATTTGTATTAGAAAAAGCACAAACAGTTCTATCTATTTCATCTGCCTTACTATCACCTTTACCAAAGTCAATAAATTTTTTAAATTCACAATCAATAGTTTCACCACTCTCAATTTTCTTCTTAATTAAATCTTCTAGTGCTATTTCCGCTTTTTCTAATTGATAACGATATTTATATTCAGATGAAGAAATGTAATCAAGAATCAGATTATTTTTATCTACAACCCATAGCTCTACAGAAGTTACTCCAAGTAAATCAATACTACTTTTTTCTTGATTTTCACTATTAACATGCTGCATTCCATCAACGCCTTCAAGAGTACCACTCATATGAACATCACATTCTGAAATTAGAGTAACTTTTTCATCTTTCACATCCAACAATGCTCTTTTATCCTCAATCAAAAAGTGAATTTTATTAGCATCATAATTTTCATAAGTGATAAATTCTTTCAATTTTTCGTTAAATGATGAGTAGTGTGGTAGTTTGTAGCCAATAAGTTGTTCGTCAGAATAATTACAAGAATCGAGACTGTATAAATAATGCCTTATTGGAACTTTATTAAGTGAAGATGTCGATGGGATAAGGATTTCTTCCCAGTGAGATATTTCATCAATAATGATAGGTGGATATTTTTCGGCTACTGGCAGCCCAATTTCAAATAGATTAAAGAGGATCTCTGAAACACTAGAATATTTTTTATAAACGGTAAAAAATGCATCTTCATTATATTCTTGTATAAATTCTTCTTTATCTGCATCTACTCTATGAATTAATGCAGAGCATAGTTTCCAGTCCTTTCCATTCTTATATCTATAAACAGCCTTAATTTCGAAGATCTGCTTTGAGTCGAATGATGCTGACTCACCTAACCGATTTACAATGTCGGTTTCTTTAAGATTATATTCATGGGTTAATGACACAAAGAACCTCTCAAATCTACACAATCATTACGCAAGACATGGCCGAAATTCCAAACTTTGTTTACTATTTCTGATACTGACATTCTACACAGTCCACTATTATTTTATCCATCTACATTACCGAATAAAGATCTTGTGTCTAAGAGTTCTTCAGTAATTCTCACACGAATTAGGCATCATAGACAAATTGTTTCTAATATTAGAGAATATTGTCTCTGATACTGAATATTAATTAAGTAATTAATTGATCAATACTGATTTTTTAAAGATATTCTTGTTTTCTCGTAGTAACTTGCTTTCTCTCGATACTTTATAGGATGCATACCAGTCCATAAGGCTATAAACAACAGAATTTGAGCAATATATATTGTGACTTAGGTCTTCGTTATCATTAACATCGTCAAGAATAGTTAATAATTGAGGTATGCTAAGGTAAGATATATCATGGAAAGGAGCGTTTCTATATTTCTCCCCTTTTTTTGATAGCTCTGCTTGTATTAGTGTGAACTCCTCAATGGTTTTGTTTATTTTATTTGAAATGTCATTGGCGGTGTTATCACTAACACTTATTTTTGTGTTGTAGAGTCCATATAACAGACTGCTCTTTATATTGTCACACTGAAGTGAGGCCATATCTTCGAAAGATATAACCAGTTTAAAAATTTCACGGTCATTAAGTTGTATTTTTTTATCGCTATTCGTGAACTCTATTTCACCTTCGTTCAAAAGAATTAATTCTGCAATAGCAAGTTGATTTATAGATTTCAAAAAGCTCAATGTCGTGTCAAGTAACAGGGGCAATCCATTTCCTGACAGAGATTCTTTTGTTAATCCCTTTTTCTTAACTTCCACTAAATAAATGTATTCGCTAGATTCTATAATGAAGTCACATTCTCCTTTGTCTCTGTTGGTGTTTGTAGCTTGTTTTATATAGTCTGGTGTTAAGTATTTTGTATTGTGGAGATAATCAATATTTGATTCATCAAGACTTTCTTTTATAAAGCCTTCAAGAGCATACCCAAGCCTTTGTTCTGTCTTTTTATTGTGCGATTGAGATAGTTTTAAAAGAGACCGATACTTTGCGTTATTATATGTAGCAATGTTTGCCACTATGTAGCCCGTCTTTGTTTTTATTAACGGAGTTTCTCGGATGTTGGACTTATGTGCGTCGAAAGGCGAGCTGTAACCTTTGTTAATTTCGCTTGATGGTTTTGATATTGACTTTAGTATGTGCTTGAGCTTCTCTAAGGTGGTTATTCCTGAGCACAGCTTGAAAATTTGATCTTCTGTTAGTTCTCCTGAAATAGCTCCCTGCTGACTGATTATATCTTCGATTTTTTCTAACACCTTTGAAGTTGTTTTTATTTCATTTAAACATTCACTGGAATTATTATCAATTAACTCGAATATTCTGGGGAAAATCTTCTTTCCGTGTATAGGGGATATTTGAGGTATATAGAATAACTCAGGATATAGAACCCACTCTGTCAATTTTTCAAGGATATTTTCTGAACCGACATTAATATTATCCCAGGGTGACATTGTGTCTATGTCGAGTATTGTTGCAAGGTGTGTGGATAAACCTTGTATTTCGTTTAATAGCTTTGTTTTATCTTTATTTTTTATTTTGGGGATTGAGTTGGTATGCTTACAAAATAAGTTAAATAAATACCCGTATGGCGGAGCAGGTTTCTGTATTGTTGGTATAGTTTTTCTTCTTCTATAAAAGAAAAACCTTTGTTCGTTTCTTGAAAAATTTTTATCAACTATGGAGTTGAAAATAACCAAGCCTTGTTTTCCCAGCTTTGCTACACGGTAGTCAATGGCAGTAGCAAGCCTTAACAGTTCGGTATCGTCAGCCTTAATGTATCCATCGATTGACTCAATATTAAAGCCAATTGTTTTAAGGTGGTGTAATGAGTTGGCGATATGGGTGTAATTCTCAGGTAGTCCGTGATTAACTTTAATTGTTCGAGCAGAGTAATAGAGAAGTGCGAATCGAATCGCTTGAATCCAGAGGGTTTTGTTGGTCAAGTCATAAACCTTATCTGTTACTGCATCTCTTATCACCTGGAACATATCAAGTGACTCTTTTATTTTTATTGATAATTCTGGATTCAGTCTTTCTTCGATAACAAGTTGTTGCCGGATGTGTTGAGAGTCAATCCCAATACCTGTCGGGCTAGAGAGTATTTTAGAGATTTTGTTGTATATGTTTTTGTATTCAGTGCAATCTAGGCCAAGTTGATCTTTTACATCTCTTTCAATGTACTTTTCTTTTGCCTCTAGAAATAAGTGGAAATATTCTTTTGTATGACCTTTCATAGTTTTTTCTTTGATAGCTGTTACCAGCTTGCATTACTATAACAATCTTGTGCTTGCTTTTTATAGTCAGTGTCAGTCATTTAAATCCCATATAAACCATTTAATTCGAAAGAATTACGTGTCAGAGACAAATTATTTCTAATATTAGAGAATATTGTTCTCTGACACTGAATATTCGTTGAACAACCGCTTTAAAAACGTTAACACCTTATAATAACCGGATCATACCTTCCCACCGACTCCTTTAAACTTCTCAACAAAAGCGTCAATTTTTTGAAAAACACTTTGTTTTTTCGTCTTGTATTGTGGATTAAGTGGGCTCATTTTGGGTAGGGTTGCATTTAGCTCTGTGCCATTTTCACTAGCATATTCCCGTTTTAGTGATGCACTGATATAACGCTTAGCCGCATCTTCATTTAAGTTTTCTGAGCTAATTAACTCTTTTGCTTCTCGTATTTGTTCAGCTTGAGCAAAGCTAAAGAAAGCATCAATAATGCTGGCTTTATCGAGAATTTCATCCAAGTTAGTTTGATTAATAAAATCAACAACTAAACTTTCCTTAGCGCGATTACCAAGACTAGCACGAATTAATCGGCGTACTTCTTCAATTAAAGCTGCTTTATCTTTGTTCTTTTTATTGTTTTCAAAAATCAATTCCAGAATGTAATCCAGATTAATTTCTTGTGATTTAAGTAGATCTACTTCAAAAACCACATCGTCCCAATCAATGTCGGAGGATTCCTTTTCATTTGCAGCTTTTTCACGACGAAGCCAATCGCGAGTATCATTATAAGTCGAGCGATAATCTTGAATAGTACGCTCTGCTGGCATCTCAACCGCTTGCATTGTCTTTAAGTCTTCGTCATTCAGGTAGTGCTTAACTTTAAATTCCTCGACAGCTGCTGGGTCATCCATGTCTAAGATTTGTAAAGCTTTTAAGCCAGCAAATTCATCGTAGTTTTGCAGTA
>JAGLUC010000022.1 GCA_023134955.1 Methylococcales bacterium
CCATATTTAGAGTTATTTTACTAATTTTAGGTACTTGCATGATTGATTTGTAGCCAAACTGCTTTTGTAAAGCAGCGGTAATTTTTTCTTTATATTCAGTTTCTAGTCTAGCCATGATTTCAATATCTCCTATGCGTCAATTACTTCATTAGTAGATTTAAAAAACCTGACTTTTTTTCCATCATCCAGAAACCTGAAGCCAACACGATCAGCCTTTTTTGTTTCAGGATTATACAAACCAACATTTGAAATATTAATTGGCATATCCTTATCTATAATTCCACCTTGAATCCCAGCATTTGGGTTTCCTTTTTGGTGTTTTTTAGCACGGTTAATTCCTTCAACAAGTATTCTTTTCTCGTCAACTATTTTAACGATTTTACCTTGTTTACCTTTATCCTTCCCTGTAAGAACGATAACTTCATCACCTTGTCTTAATTTTTGCATGTGAACTTATCCTATAGTACTTCAGGAGCAAGAGAGATTATTTTCATAAATTTCTCTCCTCTCAATTCGCGAGTTACAGGCCCAAAAATACGAGTTCCAAGTGGCTGTAAATTGGCATTTAAAATAACAGCAGCATTGCCGTCAAAACGTATCATAGAGCCATCTGGTCTACGAACGCCTTTACGAGTTCTCACTACTAATGCGTTATAAACCTCGCCTTTTTTTACTTTACCACGGGGTATTGCATCTTTTATACTCACTTTGATGATATCGCCTATTCCAGCATATCTTCTATGTGAACCGCCTAATACTTTGATACACATGACCTTTTTTGCACCACTGTTATCAGCAATATCAAGGCTAGTTTGCATCTGAATCATTATTAATATCCCAACTATATCAATTAATTTTAAAAGTTAGATAGTTAATCTAAACTTTCTAGAATCGAAACCAATTTAAAGGTTTTATTTTTTGACAAAGGTCTACAAGAAGTAATTGATACTATATCACCTTGTTTCGCTTCATTTTTTTCGTCATGAGCCAAGTACTTTGTTGATCGCTTGACAAATTTCTCATAAATTGGAAATTTAACAAGGCGCTCAATTTTAACTGTAATGGTTTTATCCATCTTATCGCTGACTACACGACCTGTTATTGTACGTAATTTTTTTGTATTTTCACTCATGACTAAGCTCTCGCCATTTCATTAATTATCGTATGAATACGGGCAATACTTCTTCGCACCTTCTTCATTTGATCAGGTTTAGCCAACTGACCAGTACCTTTTTGCATTTTCAAATTAAATTGCTCACGTGATTTCTCAACTAACATTGCATTTAATTCTTCTTTTGTTTTTTGACGTAATTCACTTGCATTCATCACATTATTGTCCGTGCTACAAAAGTTGTTTTAATAGGCAACTTAGCAGCTGCTAAGTTAAATGCCTCTCGCGCCAGCTCTTCAGAAACACCTTGTATTTCATAAAGCATTGTTCCTGGTTTTACCTGAGCAACCCAGAATTCTACACTACCTTTACCTTTACCCATTCTGACTTCTAATGGTTTTTTAGTAATAGGTTTATCAGGAAAAATTCTAATCCACATTTTTCCGCTTCTTTTTACATGCCGAGTAATTGTTCTACGAGCAGCTTCAATTTGACGGGCGGTTATTCTACCACGTGCCGTTGACTTTAATCCATATTCACCGAAACTGACTGAAGATCCGCGTACTGCAACTCCATTGTTTCTGCCTTTATGCTGCTTACGAAATTTGGTTCTTTTAGGTTGAAGCATTATTTTGTCCCTTCAACTATTTTTTAGAGTTAGATTCATTAGATGCAGAATTCGCATCCACATCAAATACTTCACCTTTAAAGATCCAGACTTTAATGCCTATAATCCCATAAGTAGTATTTGCTTCCGCTGTACCGTAATCAATATCTGCACGTAAAGTATGCAAAGGTACTCGACCTTCTCTATACCATTCTCCACGAGCAATTTCAGCACCATTCAATCGACCCGCCACGTTAATTTTGATACCTTCAGCACCTAAACGCATGGTGTTTGTAACAGCTCGCTTCATAGCGCGTCGATACATAATTCTTTTTTCTAATTGTTGAGCAATCCCTTCTGCTACCAAAGTAGCATCTAACTCAGGCTTTCTGATTTCTTCAACATTTATTTTAACTGGCACCTTCATCATTTTTGAAACTTCTTGTCTCAATTTATCGATGTCTTCACCTTTCTTACCGATAACGATACCTGGACGTGCTGTATGAACAGTTATCTGTGCATTATTAGCAGGTCTATTTATCTGAATACGACTAACAGAAGCATGTGCCAATTTCTTTTTAATATATTCACGTACTTTCAAGTCTTGAAGCAAGAATATAGGATAATTTTGGCTATTTGCATACCATCTTGAAGTCCAGTCTTTGACTATACCAAGACGTATACCCGTTGGATGTACTTTTTGACCCATTTTAATCCTCTACTCGTATTCTGAGACTTTAACTGTTATATGACAGGTTCTTTTCAGGATATGATTTGCACGTCCCTTTGCTCTTGCTCGAACCCTTTTAAGTGTTGAACCTTCATTGATAAAAACTGTAGAAACAAACAGCTCATCAACATCAGAACTTTCATTATGCTCAGCATTTGCAATAGCAGATTCTAAAACCTTTACCATGATTGCAGCCGCTTTTTTTGTACTGAACTTTAAAGTGTTCAATGCTTTTTCAACGGGAAGACCACGGATCTGATCTCCTACCAATCTGGCTTTTTGAGCGGATAGTGGCGCGCTACTTAATTTTGCAGTAATTTCCATCACCATTACCTCTTAGACTTCTTATCAACAATATGGCCTCTATAGGTACGAGTTGGGGAAAATTCACCCAATTTATGCCCTACCATATTTTCAGAGATTAACACTGGAACATGTTGGCGACCATTATGTACAGCAATTGTCAAACCAAGCATGTCAGGACTAACCATTGACCTTCTTGACCAAGTTTTAATTGGTTTCCTATTATTGCTTGCAACAGCTGCTTCAACTTTATTAAGCAGATGGTGATCAATAAATGGACCTTTTTTAATTGAACGTGGCACTCTTTATACCCCTTTATTTCTTATTGCGATGTCTGACAATCATCTTGTCAGTACGTTTATTTTTTCTGGTTTTGTATCCCTTAGCAGGTGTACCCCAAGGTGACACAGGATGTCTACCACCTGATGTACGACCTTCACCACCACCATGTGGATGATCCACTGGATTCATTGCCACACCACGAACCGTAGGTCTGATACCTCTATGTCTTGATGCCCCAGCTTTTCCCAATGAAATCAAGTTATGTTCTGAGTTTGAAACCTCGCCAACTACAGCTTTACACTCAGACAAAACTTTACGCATTTCACCAGAACGAAGACGAACTGTTACATGCATTCCATCTTTAGCAACTAATTGTGCAGATGTTCCAGCACTTCTTGCTATCTGCGCACCTTTACCTGGCTTTAATTCAAGACAATGAATTGTTGTACCTAGAGGCATATTTCTTAAAGACATGCAATTACCAGCTTTAACTGGTGCAATTTCAGAAGAAATTATTTCTTGTCCAACTTCTATCCCAGATGGAGCAATAATATATTTACGCTCACCATCTTTAAATAAAAGTAAAGCGATATTTGCTGTTCTATTTGGATCGTATTCAATCCTCTCAACAACAGCAGGAATATCAGTTTTACTTCTTTTAAAATCAATAACACGATAGTGCTGCTTATGCCCACCACCTATGTGTCGAGTAGTAATTCTACCCTGATTATTTCTACCACCTGTCTTACTTTTCTTTTCTAGTAATGGTGAAAATGGCTTACCTTTATGTAATGCATCATTTTTTACACGTACTACGAACCTTGACCCAGGTGAAGTCGGTTTAGATTTCAGAATAGCCATTGCTTTCTACCGTTTTTTTAAATTTCTGTAATGTGTTATGCCGAAGCGAAATCAATATCATGACCTTGTTTAAGCTTAACGTAAGCTTTTTTCCAGTCAGATCTTTTACCTAATGAACGTCCAAAACGTTTAACCTTTCCTTTTACATTAAGAACTTGTACCGAATCAACCTCTACATCAAACATTAATTCTACAGCTTTTTTGATCTCTAGTTTTGTCGCAACTTTTTGCACTTTAAATACAAAGCGATTGTTATCTTCAGCTGCTATTGTGCTTTTTTCAGACACAATGGGTGCAAGTAAAATACTTGCTAATTTATTTTGCTGCACACTCATGCCAAACGCTCCTCAATTTGCTTAACAGCAGCTGCCGTAGCAATTACTTTATCAGCAGCAACCAAGGCAACTGGACTCAAGCTTTCAACTGTAGTCACTTCGACATACGGAATGTTTCTAGATGCCAAAACCAAGTCAGCCGTCATTTCATCAGCAACAATCAATACACGTTTTGCATCAACATTTGCTAATTTAGCAACTAATTCCTTAGTTTTAGCTGTTTTAGGAAGTATTTCATTACTTACAACAAAACGACCCTGACGCAATAGTTCAGAGAAAATAGAACGAATGCCCACCTTATACATTTTCTTATTCAGCTTTTGCTCAAAAGATCTTGGTTGAGCAGCAAAAGTAACACCACCAGAGCGCCAAATCGGACTGCTCATTGTACCAGCTCTTGCTCGTCCTGTCCCTTTTTGTCGCCATGGTTTTGCACCACCACCACTAACAGCAGATCGATTCTTTTGCGCTTTTGTTCCAGCGCGTGCGCCAGCTTGATATCTTACTACCATCTGATGCACTAATGTTTCATTAAACTTTTGACCAAATATTTGCTCCGCAACATCAATAGAACTTGCTGAGTCTTGATCATTTATTGCAGGTATTTGCAAAGACATAACTTAACCTTTATTCCGCATTTTTATAGCAGGAGTGATTATCACATCACCGCCTTTAGCACCAGGCACTGAACCTGTTACTAAAATTAAATTTCTTTCAATATCAACTGAGTGAATTGTTAAATTTTGAACAGTTCTTTTAACAGCACCCATATGACCAGACATTTTCTTACCTTTAAAAACACGACCTGGCGTTTGACACATACCAATAGAACCATTTGATCTGTGCGATATTGAGTTACCGTGAGTCGCATCCTGCATTTGAAAGTTATGACGCTTTACACCGCCCTGAAAGCCTTTACCAATACTGGTACCAGAAGCATCAATAATTTGACCTTCACTGAACACATCCAAAGCCAGCTCGGAACCAGCAGACAAGTCTTCACCTTCACCATCATCCAGTCTAAACTCTACTAAATCACGACCACCGGTAACATTGGCAGAAGCGTAGTGCCCCGCCAAAGCTTTACCTATTTTCGATGATTTTTTTTCACCAACAGCCACCTGAATAGCGCGATAACCATCTGTATCCAGGCTTTTTACTTGTACAACTCTATTTGAGTTGATTTCTAAAACCGTTACCGGTACAGAAGCACCATCATCGGTAAAAACTCGGGTCATACCACATTTACGACCAATAAGACCTATTGACATTTGCCAATTCCTCGTACTTACAAAATATTCTTTAACAAATATTTAATTATTGAAGTTTAATTTGAACATCAACCCCAGCTGCAAGATCTAACTTCATCAATGCATCTACAGTTTTATCAGTTGGATCAACAATGTCGAGCAACCTTTTATATGTTCTTAACTCATACTGATCTCTAGCATCTTTATTTACATGCGGAGAAATCAATATAGTAAAACGCTCTTTTTTAGTAGGCAATGGAATAGGACCTTTTACCAAAGCACCCGTTCTTTTTGCTGTTTCTACTATTTCTCCAGCAGATTGATCAATTAATTTATGGTCAAATGCTTTTAAGCGAATTCTAATAGTTTGATTAGCCATTTACCTTACTCAATGATTGAAGCAACAACACCCGCACCCACTGTGCGACCACCTTCACGTACAGCGAAACGAAGTCCCTCTTCCATCGCAATTGGATTAATTAAAGTCACTTCAACCGTTACGTTATCACCTGGCATTACCATTTCAATACCATCTTGTAACTCTACAGCACCAGTAATATCAGTCGTTCTGAAATAGAACTGCGGACGATAACCATTAAAGAAAGGTGTATGACGACCGCCTTCATCTTTAGATAAAACATAAATTTCAGCTTTAAATTTTGAATGAGGTTTTACCGAACCAGGATGCGCCAATACTTGACCACGCTCAACTTCTTCACGCTTAGTTCCACGTAATAAAACACCTACGTTATCACCTGCCTCGCCTTGATCCAATAACTTACGAAACATTTCAACGCCCGTACATGTTGTCTTGGCAGTCTCTTTAATACCGACGATCTCTAACTCTTCACCAACTTTAACGATACCACGCTCAATACGACCAGTTACCACCGTACCACGACCTGAAATTGAAAATACATCTTCAACAGGCATAATGAATGCGCCATCAACAGCTCTCTCTGGCAGAGGAATATAAGTATCTAAAGCTTCTACCAGTTTAAGAACCGATGGAACACCAACTTCACTTGTATCACCTTCCAGTGCTTTTAATGCAGAACCCACAATAATTGGAGTATCATCACCAGGAAATTCATACTGATCTAATAACTCACGCAATTCCATTTCCACTAACTCAATCATTTCATCATACTCTTCAGTATGAAGACCACCACAATCTTCAGCGAGTATGTCTGCTTTATTCAGAAACACTACAATATAAGGAACACCAACCTGTTTAGATAACAAGATATGCTCTCTTGTTTGGGGCATAGGTCCATCAGTTGCACCACACACTAAAATAGCACCATCCATCTGGGCTGCACCGGTAATCATGTTTTTTACATAATCGGCGTGACCTGGGCAGTCAACGTGTGCATAGTGACGATTTGCTGACTCATATTCAACATGAGAAGTTGCGATAGTAATCCCACGCTCACGCTCTTCAGGGGCATTATCAATTTCGTCGAAAGCTTTAACTTCGCCACCCATTGCTTCTGCCATTACTTTTGTTAAAGCAGCTGTCAAAGTTGTTTTGCCGTGGTCAACGTGTCCAATTGTACCCACGTTTACATGGGGTTTTGTTCTTTCAAATTTTTCTTTAGCCATGAGTCAATACCTTATAGTCTTTATTTTATAAAACTTTATTAATAATAGCTTCCGCAATACTTGCAGGTGTTTCGCTATATTTTTCAAACTGCATACTGTATGTTGCTCGCCCTTGTGTTGCGGAACGTAAATCAGTTGCATAACCAAACATTTCAGCCAACGGAACCTGACAGTGTAACACAGTTCCAGCCACTGAATCATCCATCCCTAGAACAATTCCGCGACGCCTATTGACATCGCCAACAACATCTCCCACATTATCATGAGGAGTTAGCACTTCAACCTTCATCAAAGGTTCAAGCAACACAGGATTTGCAGTTTTCGCCCCATCCCTAAAGCCAATAGATCCTGCTATTTTGAAAGCCATCTCATTCGAGTCGACATCATGATATGACCCATCGAACAAAGTAACTTTTACATCTACAACTGGAAAGCCTCCAAGTACACCGCTTTCCATTTGATCTTGAATTCCCTTATTAATTGCTGGTATAAATTCCTTTGGCACCGTCCCACCAACAATTTTATTAACAAACTCATAACCTGAACCCTGCTCCATAGGCTCTAATTTTAAACAAACATGACCATACTGGCCTTTGCCACCAGTTTGCTTAATAAATTTTCCTTCACATTCCACTGCACTGGAAATCGTTTCTCGATAAGCCACTTGTGGGTCACCCACATTTGCCCCTACCCCAAACTCCCTTTTCAGGCGATCAACAATTATTTCTAAATGTAATTCACCCATTCCAGAAATAATTGTCTGACCTGATTCTTCATCAGCGCTCACTCTAAACGAAGGATCTTCTTGAGCCAATTTTGCAAATGCCAGAGCCATTTTATCCTGGTCAGCCAAGGTTTTAGGCTCAACAGCAATCGAAATAACGGGCTCTGGAAACTCTATTTTTTCCAAAACTATCGGCCTCTTTAAATCACAAAGAGTATCGCCTGTTGTCACCAGTTTCAATCCTATTGCTGCTGCAATATCCCCAGCGCGCACTTCCTGAACCTCTTCTCGACTGTTCGCATGCATCTGAACTATTCGCCCAACTCTTTCTTTCTTTTCTTTTATAGAGTTATAAACCACGTCTCCTGATTTCAGGACACCAGAATAAACCCTAAAAAAAGCTAACGAACCCACAAATGGATCTGTTGCAATTTTAAATGCTAATGCTGAAAACGGCTCCTTATCATCTGAATGCCTTAGCTCTTCATTAACACTACTCTGTACAGCTTTCACATCTGCTGGCGAAGGCAGATACTCGATAACCGCGTCCAGCAAACTCTGAACACCTTTATTTTTAAAAGCTGAACCACAAAATGCAGGAACAACTTTGTTTTCTATCACCTGAGATCTAATACCCAGCTTAATCTCATCATCTGTCAAAACACCTTGTTCAAGATATTTTTCCATCAAATTATCATCTGAGTCAGCTGCAACCTCTAAAATCTTTTCTCGCCATTGTTCGGCAAGTTCGAGCATCTCTTCAGGAATCTCCTTTTCTTCAAAGGACATCCCCATATTCGCCTCTTCCCAATAAATTGCTTTCATTTTAACGAGATCAACAACCCCTTTAAAATTTTCTTCAGCACCTATTGGCAACTGCATCACGACTGGAACCGCATGAAGACGCGATTCTATTTGCTCTATAACTCGAAAAAAATCAGCACCTGAGCGATCCATTTTATTAACAAAGGCTAACCTCGGCACTTGATACTTATTTGCCTGCCGCCAAACTGTTTCCGACTGCGGTTCAACACCACCTACCGCACAAAAAACAGCACATGCACCATCTAAAACCCGCAATGAACGCTCTACTTCAATGGTAAAATCAACATGCCCAGGTGTATCAATAATATT
>JAGLUC010000220.1 GCA_023134955.1 Methylococcales bacterium
TCTAACGCGGGCTCATCTAATAGCGTCAGGTCCGAAGATCCCCAACTTTCCCCCGTAGGGCGTATGCGGTATTAATCCGGATTTCTCCGGGCTATCCCCCACTATAAGGCAGATTCCTACGCGTTACTCACCCGTCCGCCACTCGTCAGCCAGAAGCAAGCTTCTGCTGTTACCGTTCGACTTGCATGTGTTAAGCATACCGCCAGCGTTCAATCTGAGCCATGATCAAACTCTTCAGTTCAATATCTCAAATTACTTTTTCAGGTTACTTGCTATTTGAGAAGCAAGAAACACTGTTGCTAGTCTGACCTCGGTATAAAATATACCTCAATCTCCTAGCTTGTTTCTGACCTCACCAACGCAAGCACCCACACAAACTATCTGATCCAAATTGTAAAAGAACATTTGCTAAGCTTTGAATTTATCAGCTATTCTTGCGAACTGCTTTCAAAATATTTCTGCTCAGCAAAGAAGCGGAAGTTTAGCAGCCTTTAAGACTGCGTGGCAAGATATTTTTGAATTTATTTCAAATTAATTTCTGTTTCCAGAGCTTAATCTCTGCTTCAAAAAAAACCTCGCCTTCCAACGAGGCGCGAATAATACATAAAACTTATTGTGGTGTACAGAACTAATTTAAAAAAAGTGAAAATAATTTTCAATAACGCCAAAAGACATGTTCTTTATATGCAATTTACGGCATATTTCTGTTTTATTATCTTAACGACACAATACATACGCCGTTTTTAGACATAGATGAGTTCACACAATATCAATAATATAAATTTGCTCAGCGAGGAAAGCAGCCCTTATTTATTACAGCATGCAGATAATCCCGTGCACTGGATGGGATGGAACGATGAGTCACTAGCACTAGCCAGACAAACAAACACACCCATATTACTGTCTATTGGTTACTCCGCCTGCCACTGGTGCCATGTTATGGCACACGAATCTTTCGAAGACACGGATACCGCAAAGCTGATGAACGACCTCTTTATTAATATTAAGGTTGATAAAGAAGAGCGCCCTGATCTGGATAAAATATATCAAAATGCGCACTCTCTACTTACAGAACGTCCTGGCGGCTGGCCGCTAACTGTATTTTTGACCCCCGACACACATATGCCAATATTTGCCGGCACCTATTTTCCCGTAGAAGCAAAACATGGTTTACCCGCATTCAAAACTTTACTCAATCAAATCATTGAGATCTGGCAAACACGCAAAACCGACATAAATCAGCAGTCAAATTCACTGCAATCAAGCTATCAACGTATTTATCAGACATCTAAACCTGCTGAAACCAACTTTAATCATACCGTCATTGATATCGCTCGTAATCAAATTGAACAACAGTTTGACAGTCAAAACGGTGGTTTTAGCGCTGCGCCAAAATTTCCTCACCCGTCAATCCTGGAATTTGCACTTAAACACTGGAGTTACACACAAAAATTAAATAAGAAAGATCCGCGTATTCTGCATTGCGCTCTTTTTACTTTAGAAAAAATGGCAGACGGCGGACTCTTCGATCACCTGGGAGGCGGCTTTTGCCGCTATTCCACTGACGAGTTATGGATGATACCGCACTTTGAAAAAATGCTTTACGACAACGGTCCCCTGTTATCGTTATATAGCCAGGCATGGAAAATCCAGGAGCGAAATAACAGGACAGGTTTATTATTTTTTGATGCTGCCTGTGAAACCGCCAATTGGGTCATGCGTGAAATGCAGTCAGCGGAAGGCGGTTACTATTCAGCACAGGATGCTGACTCAGAAGGCAGTGAAGGTAAATTTTTTGTCTGGCCTATTGATGAGATTAATTCTCTACTAGATCAATGCACTGAAGCCCAAAATACCAAAAATCAAAATATCACAGCTGAATCAGTCAAACTATTCAAACAACGATTCGGCCTGAAGAAAGGTGAAAATTTTGAAGGTTTTTGGCACTTGCACGGCTACACTCAGGAATCTGCATTAGCTGACAAACACAAACTGGAGGCAGATGTGCTGCACCGGCAATTTCAGTTAATCCGAGACTACCTGTTCAAGCAACGCAAGAAACGCATACATCCTGACACCGACACTAAAATATTATGCGCATGGAACGGACTAATGATTCATGGCATGGCGGTCACAGGTCGCCTACTTGAAAAACCTGAATATATTGATTCTGCAGCTCGAGCTGCTTATTTTCTAAAAAATCACTGCTGGAAAAACAATCAGCTATTTGCCAGTCTCAAAGACGGCAAAAGCAAACTTAATGCCTATATTGATGATTACGCATTTCTCATTTATGGCTTACTTGAGTTATTACAAAGTCGCTGGGATAACGAACTCTATAGTTGGACACTGGAACTTGCCGATCAATTGCTTACCGACTTTGAAGATACTGAATACGGCGGCTTTTATTTCACCAGCCACCAGCATGAGAACCTGATTCAACGGTTAAAAAGTTTTAGCGATGACGCCATTCCCTCAGGCAACGCTATCGCTGCATTAGCCTTAAACCGATTAGGTTATCTGTCAGCAGACCAGCGATATATTAACGCCGCAGAAAATTGCCTGAAATCAGCCTGGTCCTCAATAAACCATGCCCCCATTTCACACTGTGCGTTATTAAATGCACTAAACGAATATTTAGCACCACCAAACATACTTATTATGAGAACCCATGCTGACGATTTGGGCAACGATAAAAAAAACTGGTTATCGATTACTCAACAATATTATTTACCCTTCACGCTGGTATATAATATTCCCGCCGAGCAAACGCTGCACTTTTCGCTAAATGAAAAAAAAGCTGGTTACACCAGCCTGGCATACCCCTGCAGTGGCATGTTATGCCATAAACCCATCAAAACCGAAGCCGAACTAGAAAGCTACCTGCGGAATAACAGTTATCGCCTTTTGGAATAAATACCTTAAAATCGCTTAAAAGCTGCAAATTCATATCGATCTTTGGATAAACACCACATGCGACATTAACTATCACCTCCTGGAGACTTGCAATGACTGATACTTTAGGAGTATGGTTACATCCTATGAACTATAATTAGTCAGAAGACTGTCTTAAATAACACAAATGAGGATAAAAATATGGCTGAACGCAAACTAACGATTATCGCAACAAAGGGCACCCTGGACTGGGCTTATCCTCCATTCATTCTTGCCAGTACTGCAGCTGCTTTAGGTATGGAAGTCTCTATCTTCTTTACTTTCTACGGCCTGA
>JAGLUC010000221.1 GCA_023134955.1 Methylococcales bacterium
CGTTTCATACGGGCTACAATATGTGCTAATAAAAGAATGTCAAAATATCCTGCCAGCAATTAATTGGAAGCTGGTTGTCGTAATATTTAGAACAGTTATTGTTATTTAGTTATTGCATCTGAAGTAGTTGTAGCAGTTGTATCAACTACTTTTTTAATCTCTACTACAGTACTGTCAACAGTCTGACTTGCTGAATCAACTACTGCAGTTGCTTCACTTTTAGTGCTATCAACAGCTTTAGTTAAAGCATCCTTTGTTTCAGTGGTTGTTGCTTCTGTTTTAGATTTAACATCTGTTGCTATTGCTGTTGTAGCATCTACAGTTTCATCTGTTGCTGCTTCTTCTGTAGTGGTCACAACTTCAGTAGCTTCACCTGTTGCTGCCGCCGCCGCCGCTTCTTCTTCTGTAGTCTTAGTGCCTTCTGCTAAATCAGCCGTTGCCTGTTCAGCAACTGGTGCTTCCTCAGTTTTAACTTGTAATTGAGTTGCTGTTTTATCCGTTGCAGTTGCAGATTTACTTTTATCTGTTAATTGTTCTACTTGATCACAAGCTGTTAATAATAACAAAGCAAATACAGATATTACCAAACCATTAATTGTTTTCATTTTAATCTTCTTTATGTTTATGTTTATGTTTTTAGTCACTAAAAAATCAACATCTTTAGTTTAATTATTTAATGAGTTTTCGAGAATAATAATATAGGCTAATGACTATTTTATCCATAAACCTTACTAAAATAAGTAGAAATTGTGAACAATATCAAAGTAATAAAATTATTTGGAAATAGAACTTTCAAAATAATAGGAGTCAGAGTAAGGTTAAAACTGTTTTCTGTTATATAAAACTGGTCTCGAATATTTCTGATTTTTTGTATTGATATAAATATACTTTAAATCTAAAAGACCCTATGTAAGAGCTAAAGACTAGTACTTCTAACGGCTCATAATTCGAAAAGTGATAATGTTTTTCACTAGAGAATGTTTGAACTTGATTTTTGCTAATAAATCTCTAAAGTGTTAAATATTAGGTGGTTTTTTATTTCTGGCTTCAGTTGCGAGGAAAGAGCATGAAGAATGTTGTGATTACTGGATATTGTCGTTCCCCTTTTACACCTGCTTTCAAAGGACAGTTAGCAAAAGTTCGACCTGATGATTTGGTGGCGCAGGTAGTTAAAGGATTGATGGGTAAAGTAGCTATCAATCAACAAGATATTGAAGACTTGATTTTAGGTTGTGCTTTTCCAGAAGGAGAGCAGGGCATGAATATGGCGCGTTTGGTTGTTCATTTAGCCAAGTTACCAATTTCTGTAGCGGGTATGACGGTTAATCGTTTTTGTGGTTCATCTATGCAGGCAATTCACCTTGCTGCTGGAGCTATTCAAATGAATGCAGGAGACGCTTTTATTTGTGCAGGCATTGAGTCCATGTCTCGTATACCCATGGGTGGATATAATATGATGCCTAATCCAGCACTCTATAAATCATATCCTCAAGCCTATGTAAATATGGGGGAGACGGCAGAAAATTTGGCCGAGCAATATCAATTAAGCCGTCAAGCACAGGAAGCGTTTTCTTTAGAAAGTCATCGTAAAGCACACGAGGCACAACAAAATGGTTTTTTTGATGATGAAATTATTACTATAGAGACTGCAAAAGATGGGATGGTTTGTAAAGATGGCTGTATTCGTCATGATTCAAGCGCAGAAGGTTTGGCGGAATTAAAGCCTGCTTTTAGAGCGACAGGTAGCGTGACGGCAGGTACTTCCTCTCCATTAACCGATGGAGCATCTGCTGTATTAGTTTGTAGTGAAGAATATGCAGACAGTCATGGGCTTAATAAACTGGCTAGAATTAAATCTATAGCAGTCTCTGCTTGTGCACCAGAAATTATGGGGATAGGTCCTGTTGGTGCCACACAAAAAGCTTTACAAAGAGCAGGTTTATCTTTGGATGATATGGATATTGTAGAATTAAATGAAGCGTTTGCGGCTCAATCTTTAGCGGTTCTAAATGATTTACCTATCTCAAAACATAAATTGAATCTGGATGGAGGAGCTATTGCCTTGGGACACCCTTTAGGTGCAACGGGAGCAAGAATTGTTGGCAAGGCGGCTAGTTTGTTGCAAAGACAGCATAAGCGATATGCATTAGCTACGCAATGTATTGGAGGTGGGCAGGGTATTGCAACTGTATTGGAGGCGATCTGATGAATATTGAAAAAGTCGCAGTAATAGGAGCTGGTGTTATGGGAGCCAGTATTGCTGCACATATTAGTAATGCAGGCGTACCCGTTTATTTATTGGATATTGTTCCTAAAGCGACGGGTGGTGATGTTAAAAATCGAAATGTGATTGCTGATACTGCCGTACAAAAATTGTTGAAAGCCAATCCTGCCCCCTTGATGCATAAAAAAAATGCACGTTTAATTACTACTGGAAATATTGAAGATCATCTGGATTTATTGACAAATGTTGATTGGGTAATTGAAGCCGTAATTGAAGATTTAAGCATTAAAAAAATGCTTTATCAAAAACTGGAAAAGGTTTGTCGTCCTCAAACCATC
>JAGLUC010000222.1 GCA_023134955.1 Methylococcales bacterium
ATTTGCTTCAAAATCAACTTATCATCGATTCTCCCACATATTTCTATCTTTCCAATATCATGCCCCATAATAAATTTAAATCGCTTCGCATAACCATCGAGTCGCAGCTTTGCGGTATCAACTATATCAATGCCTTGTTTCAGTGGAACTTGAAAATGATGTCTTACTCTTGATACAGGCATACATTGATATAAGTAATATGGATTGACCCCAATCGTTACAAGTCCATTCATTAAATTTTCTATATCCTCGGCGCTATCATTGACACCTTTTAATAGTACTGCTTGATTATTGACTGTTACACCCGTTTGTCTAATACGTAAAACAACGTCTTTCGCTACATCTGTAATTTCATTAACATGATTGAAATGTGTGGGTAGGTAGAGTGTTTTATGTTTATTGAACTCTTCAAAACACTTTAAAAGCTCATCATCGTAGAAACGCATCGGATAAACCACAGGTGTTCTTGTGCCGATTCGAACATAGTTGATATGCTCGATATCCACGAGGCTTTGCAATATTTTTTTGATTCTTTTCGTGTTAATAAGAAGCGGATCACCGCCCGATATTATGACGTTGGTTATTTCTTTATGTTCTCGAATGTACTCGGCGGCACGCTGAAAGTTCTCAACTGTTTTATCATTAGGTAAGCCGACTATAGCCTTTCTAAAACAGTGCCTGCAGTACATTGAGCAATAATCCGTAGCTACGATGAGTGCTGAATAAGGATATTTATGAAGCACTCCATTGCCCTTGTTGTGTTTGTCATCGCCATAAGGGTCTTTGGTTGTTTCCCCCATCGCCCCAGCAACCACTAACTCATCTTCACTGGGAAGTGCCAGTTTCCGAATGGGGTCATTAGGGTCATTTTCGTCAATTAAACTCAGGTAGTATCGAGGGATATTCATAGGGTGCTTATCAGCGACCTGTTCCAATATCCTCTGTTCATTAGTAGACAAGCCGATATAGCTTTGCAAGTCATCTATAGAATTAATATTCTGTTTTAATTCAGACTGCCAATCAACGTTTCGCCAGTCTATTTCCTTTAACTCTTTCAATTTACTCAAACAACATAACCTTCTACTATTTAAATTTGTATCCAACTAACTACCTTCACAAGGACATAACGTTGCAAATAACCTGACCATTTTTTGTTAGCACAGCGAACGAAAAAATGATCAGGTTGATTTGCTTTGTTATCTTTTAATTTGATTTTCCATATATTCTAACAGAGAAGATGCAATTAATTTTTTAACCGTAATTTTCTTATGCTGAAGTAGTATTTCATGATCAAGCCTCACTACCTGAAATTCTCCTTTTTTATTTCTTTTGCTTATATCAAAGCATATTGGGTCATAAGACCCATCTGAAGGGCGTGCAAAATGGATAAGCCCGTTTCTAATTGTTGTTTTAAAAATAATTTCATCTCTAAATATGGCCTGCACAAGTTCGTTATACGATGAGTTACCATGATTAGCATAAAACCATATTTCTCCTGCCTCAAAGTCATCAAATACGTATCGTGATATGAGAGACATGAATGAAGGTGAAAATTTTGATGGAAGTCGATTTGTAATTCCATCGATCCACTGAATGCTCGGACATGCTTCAATGTGACATTCATCACTATCATTAATGATTTTTACAAAACTATCAACAATGCTATTAATTTTCATGAAAGATAACTTGTGATCAACAAGAATTAAAATTCTCTGTAATTCTTATACATAGATGGAACATAATTCTTTACAGTAGAACAATCAAGATAAAAAAGAGAATTATTGTAACTTTTTATCAAAATTATTCCAGAAATGGACTCAGTGTCACATTTTAAATCTTGTTAAGAAGTAAGACCATGTAAACTTTATCTAGCTCGCTTTAAAGTATTTTTATCAAAATCACGATCTGTTAATCCTAAGCCAAATTGATAATTTTCCCATACCAATACTGTACTTTTACCATTCTGATGATTGCTCATGATTTGCTCACCTGCGCGCCAGTATTGATTTAGGTATTGCTGGTATTTGTTAAACATTTGCGTTTTTAGCAAGGTTTCTTTTCTATCAAAATAATCGACTTTAATCACGATATATCGCTGTTGATCAATCCATACTATTTCTTTTGTGTAGCCCGAATGTTCATATTTAGGGGTCAATTCAATAACAAAGCTATTGATGCCATCTATCACTTCATCTTTTAGATATTTATAATCAAATTTTGCAACTTCAAAAGAGCTTAAGTCTTCAAATGCAAATTCACTTCCTAAAAAAGGCCCTGATTTATTCCTGGAAGAAATTCGTTTGACTCTTTTAAGTGCGGGCAAATATAGCCATTGTTCATCTGCAACTAAGGCATGGGTATAACTTAAAAAAGCCGTGCCTTTTATATCTCTGGGGCTACTAAAAACAGTTAAGCTTTTATCACCCTCACCTGACACTTCCAGGGTTGTTATTTTAAGCGAACGCAAACTTTCATCGCCTTTACGATTAATTAATCGCATTTTCAAGGTTGCTTTGGTATCACCAAAACCAATATCACGCTTATCCACTTCTGTGATAATTTGCAGTCCTTTTTGCTCGGCTGTTTGAGCAAAAGTTAATGTTGAAATTAAGCTTAAAACAATAATCAATCCAATATTTTTCATTTTTTATCCAAACTCATTAATAAGGGGGGTAGAAACAATAAATCTAAAAACAAAGCTGTTGCGATGGTAATGGCTGTCATTAAGCCCATTTCTGAGTTCATGGTAAACAGGGAGAAACTTAGTACAATGAAACCACTCACCAAGACCATGGAGGTTATCCATAAAGCCACACCTACTGTAGAAAAGGCATAGCGAACAGCATCTTCACTATTCATGTTTTTTTCAATTCTGGCTCGCCTATATTTACTGATAAAGTGAACGCTATCATCAACTACAATGCCCAGTGTCATCCCTGTTACTACTGATAGCCCCAAGCCAATCTGCCCACCTATAATCCCCCAAATTCCAAAAGCAATGCCCGCAGGAATTAAATTAGGTACTAAACTGATTAATCCTAATTTAAAAGATTTAAAAGCTAATATTAATAGCAAAGAAATTAACACTAAGGCTAGTATCGATCCAACCATCATGCGAATAATATTACGACTACCTATATGAGAAAACATCAAAACTGGGCTCGCCATATTCACTTTATACTCTGTCATATTCTGTGAAAGCCACTGATTAATGCGCTGTTCTAAGGCTAACATTTCATTCGAGCTCATGCTCTGCAAAGTCACGATAATGCGAACCCCTGATTTATCGATGTTAATCTGGTCATTTAAATCTAATCCATAAGGTAGTGACATTTCATATAATAATAAATACTGTGCCGCTAATTCGCGCATTTCTGGTAAGCGATACCATTCATCATTGTCACCATGCATACTTTTATTGAGTCGTTTAAATATATCGGTGAACGTATTGACATGAACGGTCTCTGGTTGGGCGAAAGACCAATCAACAAACTTTTGCACATCCTGTAAAAATTTGGGCTCATTAACTGCACCGACTTCTTGGGCATTTATCGCAAATTCAATCGTATAAATTCCACCCATATTGTCATTTAGGAAATCAGTGCTTTGTCTAAACTCAGATTTTTCATCAAAATATTTTACAAATTCATCGTTCAATTTATTTTGCGGTATGAAACTCATCATAATCAATGCGATGATGGCATTAATAATTAATAAGGATTTGCGGTGCTGAATAACTTTTTCAGCCAGACGCTTCATCAAGGTATTATCAAGATCATCCTTTATCTTAACTTTTATTGGCAACAGGCTCATCAAAGCGGGAAGAAAGGTAATTGAAAACAACCAAGCCAGCATTACACCGATGGCAACAATATTACCTAAGTCTCTAAAAGGAGGAGCATCACTAAAATTCATGCTTAAAAAACCAATTGAGGTAGTCAGACTGGTTAAAAATATGGGCTGAAAATTAACTCTTAAACTTTCCTTTATCGCCTGTTTCTTTTCATGCCCTATTCGCATATTGTGTAATTGTGTCACCAAAATATGCACACAATCTGCCACTGCCATGGTTAAGATAATAGTAGGGGCTATTGCGGATGTCGGTGTTAAATGCCAGCCTAACCAGCCTGCAATACCCAAAGCAGAAATAACAGATATAATAATCAACAAAACAACCGAAAAGGTTGCACTAAATGACCTTAAACTAAAAAATAAGGCTAAAATAACAATGCCATACATGATGGGCACCAGCACTTTATTATCATTCATTGCTGACTCACTAAAGGCATTATTCATCATTGTCATTCCAGTTAAATAAACCTTTATCCCTGGGTACTTTAGTTCTATTTCTGTTGCGTATTCTCGCGCAATAACAGCAATTTCAGTTGCTTCCATGGGGTCTTTGCCTGGCATTTGCATGGTGACATTAACACCCGCAACATGCCCTTGTTTGGACACCAGACGATTAACTAAAAAAGGCTCGTTTAGTGCAACTTGTTTTATTTTTGCTATTTGTTGCTCTGAAACCAAAGGGTCTGTCACTAAATCTGCAACATATAAATCATCCTGTTCTGCTGTGGTATGTTGAAAATTAGTTAAAGAATCAACTCGACTTGAATAAGGTATTTTCCAGGATTTTGTCGTTAATTCATCAATAGCCTGTAATCCTTGTGTATCAAAAATATTGCCATCTTCGGCATGTAATACAAACAGTACTGCATCTGACTTGTTATAAGTATCCTGTATTTCATTAAATGCGATTAATTGAGGGTTTTCCTCACCAAAATAGACCCGATAATCATCTTTAAACCCCAAATCTGCTAAGCCAACCGCCATAGCAGAGACCATTCCAAGCGTTAATAATAGTATCCACCAAGGGTTAGCAACAACAAATCTGGAAAAACTTGAGACTATTTTCATAAATTTTATCTTTTAATATTAATAATAAACCTAAGCGAAATAGGTTAACGATGGCATAACGGTGTATGAAAGCATAAAATAGTGCCTATATCTAATGCAGGAGCAATTGCCCTACTCACCTACATCCGTGTAGGCATCCAGCAAGAGAGGGCTTAAGAGCAAGAACCCGTCAATACAATATTGATGGGCTACTAGCCTGACCTACTTTAATTAAGCTATTTTATGATAAGTACCTCTCAAGTTTTACGCATAGCCATTACCCCAGGCGAACCAGCAGGTATTGGTGTCGACTTGTGTATTCAACTTGCTCAACACAAACAATACTGCCAACTCATTATAATAGCAGACCCTGAGCTTTTATCTGAGCGTGCTAAGCAGCTAGATCTTAAGCTCAACATTAAACTATTTGACTCATCACAAGCAATTCAAACTAGTCCTATAGGTACACTTACGGTATTGCCTGTTACAGTTAACAACCATGTCATTTGTGGGCAGCTTAATATCAATAACAGTGCTTATGTCATTGAAACCATTCGCTTAGCAACCCAAGGTTGTATTGATGGTTTATTTTCAGCCATGGTTACAGCACCTGTGCATAAAGGAGTGATTAATAATGCAGGCATCCCCTTTAGTGGTCATACTGAATTTATTGCTGATATAACAGGCGGTCAACCCGTTATGATGCTGGCAACACCCGGTTTACGAGTCGCTCTGGTCACTACCCACTTGGCTCTTTCTGAGGTTAGTGCAGCTATTACAGCTGATAAACTAAACACTATCATTACTTTATTGGATAAAGACTTACGTCGATTTTTTTCCTTATCCGATCCAAACATTTTAGTTTGTGGACTTAATCCTCATGCCGGTGAAGGTGGTCATTTAGGCAGAGAAGAAATAGAAGTCATCGAGCCCACTTTAGATCTATTAAGAAAGCAAGGCATTAAGCTACAAGGCCCATTACCTGCTGATACTTTATTTACCCCTAAATATCTACAGTCTGCCGATGCTGTGTTGGCCATGTATCATGACCAAGGCTTACCTGTTCTTAAACATATGGGCTTTGGACAAGCGGTTAATATTACTTTAGGCTTACCTATTATCCGCACCTCAGTTGACCATGGAACAGCTCTTGATTTAGCAGGAACAGGTAAAGCAAATATTGGCAGTTTAAAATTTGCCATAAAAACAGCATTGGAAATGGTTAAATCTAGCACTCCGTCTATATAATATAGATGAAGCATAGTAATCACACATTAAAAAAACATGGCACATAAAGCACGCAAACGTTTCGGGCAAAATTTTCTTCATGACCATAATATTATCTACAGTATTCTGGCAAATATCCAAGCTAGAAAAGGCGAACATTGGGTGGAAATTGGTCCAGGACTGGGTGCTATTACAGAACCTTTATTACAGGAAAATGTAACCCTGGATGTGGTTGAATTAGACAGAGATTTAGTCAAAATACTTGATGAGCGCTTTTCCAGCCGCCCAAACTTTACCATTCATAGTGATGATGCGCTAAATTTCGATTTTTCTACTCTGGCAAAGCCCGATGAAAAGCTGCGTATCATTGGTAACCTGCCCTATAATATTTCAACCCCCTTGTTATTTCATTTATTAAAGAGTGCTTACTGCATTGAAGACATGCACTTTATGCTACAAAAAGAAGTGGTTGATAGAATGTGTGCTGAACCAGGCAATAAAAAGTATGGTCGCCTTAGCGTGATGATCCAATATTATTGCGATACCGAGCTGGTATTTGATGTACCACCAGAAAGTTTTGACCCTATTCCAAAAGTCATGTCAGCTATTGTTAAGCTAGTCCCTCATCAAAAGCCACCTGTAGAAATAGGGAGCATCGAAAAGCTCAACAAAGTGGTTGTTACCGCTTTTTCTCAACGCAGAAAAACCATTAGAAACTCACTGAAAACCTTAATAACAGAACAACAAATGATTGACTTAGAAATAAATCCAACACTAAGAGCTGAGGTCATTTCTCTCGCTGAATTTGCTCGACTAAGTTTTCTAATTACTTAATAACATTAAAAAAAATGTGCGACAAAATGTCACGCGCGTCGATTTGCCACATTCCAAAATAACTTTTTTTTTACTAGAATAGCTGCAACTTAAATACTTTTCCTCCTGATGGGAGCGGAATTTCATTATGGTTACTCCTAAAATTACTCTCAATGCGGCCTAACAGCCGCATTTTTTTTGCCTGTTATTTTTTATCTTTTGCATTCTTTAGTAATACTATATTCGGGCTGTCTATTGCCCGAAAGGCTTTCAAGCCGATTATCCGGAGGTGCTTTCCTGAATTCATATAATAATTGTACAGAATTATTTTATTAATTAAGCGAAAAAATTAAATTGTATGATTTTTAATTCTTACTCAAGTTAAGGATCGTGCACAAAATAACTTCGACAACTTGCTTGTTTTTT
>JAGLUC010000223.1 GCA_023134955.1 Methylococcales bacterium
GCTTTTGTTGTGCTAACTTCAGGCTCTACTTTTGCTTCAGTGACCTTTTTTGCAGCTACGGCAACATCTTGATTATCTGTGTCTGGTTGATCAACAGTTGCTTCAGCAAATAATTGTTTTCTAAAAACAACTAAAAGAACAACAAGAGCTATTAGGGGCCAGCCAGCAAATGATGAGCTAGAGCTGGTTTTTTCTACGGCCATGACCATTTCGGAATTAACAGACATGATTGTTAAACTTAATGGAATGATGATACTTTTTTTCATGAGCATTGCGCTCCCCCTTTTATTTTTTTAGTGTATTTAGGTTGCTTAATATATGATTATAGTAAAAATAACACGTTATACGTAATTATTAAATGGTTTTTTTGTGATTAATGCATTTATTGAGACCTGGTAGATAATTTTAGTGCATCTGGCATGAAAAACTCACTAACCAGCATCTTTTTTTTCTGTATGGCATAAACAGACCGTCTGCCCCAAACATATGGTTCAATATCTATTTTTTCAGTCAATGCTGGTGACCACGTATTATATTGAACACAACTAATATTAAGCTCTAATCGTTCTAGTTTTGGATAAGAAAAAATGACTTCACCTAAAGGTCGTGTTCCTAGATGAGACAGGTTTCGCTTTGCGACTTTTATGGTCTGTTCCGGGAGAATGGTTCTAGCAAGAATTAAAGGTTTGCCGTCAGCATGTAATAATACTTCACGGACTAAATTGTATTGTTGCTGGGGTAAGTTTAATAAGTTACATTCACTTAGAAAAGCGGGTTTCCAGCGATGAAACAGAATTTCAACCGTTACTGAATGACCATAATGTTGACGTAAACGACGGGTCAATGAGTTTTTTTCATAAACCCATGAAGCTACATTAGCAGGCATCGTTTGTTTAATGCCTCGGCGTTGTTTTTTCCAGTGAGGGTCTTGAGACAATAAAAAACTGTTTTTATGCACGGGCGGCTATACCTCTGAATAAAGTGTTGATTGACCTAGCCAGCGGTCAATGATAGGTTGAATAGCTTGTGGGTATTGCGAACAAATAATATTTGCAGCTTCTTGTACATCATCCAATAATTCCAGATCCCGGTTTAGGTCTGCGATTTTTAATTGCATTTGTCCTGTTTGTCTTGTTCCCATAACATCACCTGGACCTCGTAATTCCAGATCTTTTTCTGCAATAACAAAGCCATCATTAGTTTCTCGTAAAACCCCTAATCTATGTCTTCCCGTTTCTGATAGGGGAGATTGGTACATCAGCAGACAGTAGCTTTCTTGATCTCCTCGACCTACTCTGCCTCGTAATTGATGTAATTGTGACAAGCCTAGGCGCTCAGCATTTTCAACAATCATTAAACTGGCATTAGGCACATCTACTCCCACTTCTATCACGGTTGTTGCAACTAGCAAGTCATAATCATGATTTTTAAAACCGAACATAATGGCTTCTTTTTCAGCTGATTTCATTCGTCCATGAATTAAGGCAATTTTAACATCAGGTAATATTTGGGTTAAATACTCAGTTGTTTTTTCTGCTGCTTCACATTGCAGTACATCGGATTCTTCAATTAAGGTACAGACCCAATATGTCTGATGCTTATTGACCGTCCATTGATTAATTTTTGCAATGACTTGTTCACGTCGTTCAGAAGGAATAACGCGAGTGGTGACGGGTCTTCTGCCAGGAGGCAACTCATCAATAATAGATATATCCAGATCAGAATATTGCAACATGGCTAATGTTCTGGGAATTGGGGTTGCTGTCATCACTAATTGGTGTGGACGAGTATTTTTATGCTGTCCTTTTTCGCGTAAAGCAAGGCGTTGATGTACCCCAAAGCGGTGTTGTTCATCAATAATAATTAAGCCTAATTTATTAAATATAACACTATCCTGAAATAAAGCATGAGTACCTATAATAATACTTGCAGTCCCATCTTCTATATCAATTAATGCTTGCTGCCTGGCTTTGCCTTTTAGTTGCCCAGTCAGGTAAACAATATGGCTATCGAAGTCTTTAAACCACTGCTTAAAATTGCCTAAATGTTGCTCGGCTAATAACTCGGTGGGTGCCATAATGGCAACTTGATACTGACTGGATATAGCCAGTAGACAGGCATAAGCAGCAACAATGGTTTTACCTGAACCAACGTCACCTTGTATCAGTCTTAACATAGGATGGCTTGAGCTAAGGTCGCTGACAATTTCATCAATCACACGCTGTTGCGCACGAGTTAATTGAAAAGGTAAGGCGTTTAAAAAAGACTGGGATAATAATTTATCGATATTAAAAACAGCAGCTTGCCACTTTTTTATAGCCTTTTTGTTTTTAAGAAGGGAGAGATGATGAGCTAATAACTCCTCAAATGCCAGTCGTTTTAAGGCAGGACTATTGCCCTGTTGTAATTGTTGTGTGCTTAGTTGTTGTTCAGGTTGGTGTAAAGATAATAAGGCTTGATTTAAAGAAGGGTACTGTTTGTTTTCTAAAACAGATTGAGGCAGATAATCACAAATAGTTTGCTGGTCTTTTAAACATAAAGATATTGCTTGATTAACTGCTTTTCTAACAGTTGCCTGTCGTAAGCCATCAGTCAGTGGGTAAATAGGAGTTAAGCACGGTTCAGTTATATTATCAGTGGATGAAATAACTTTATATTCGGGGTGTACAATTTCTAGTCCTTGATAACCCTGCCTAACTTCTCCAAAACAACTAATTAAAGTGCCAGGGCTAAGAATAGCTTGTTGTTTTGCGCTAAAGTGGAAAAATTTTAATGACAGGAAGCCTGTTTGATCACTGATTCGACAAATCAAGCTACGCCTTCCTTTCATTAATACATCTGTAAATTCAACAGTCCCACAACTAAGAACTGACATACCAGGAAGTAATGTATTGATGGGATATATTTTAGTACGATCCTGATAACGGAGTGGTAAGTGAAATAGTAAATCTTGTACGGTATGAACCCCCAATTTTTCTAATCGAATAACCGATTGTGAGCCAATACCTGATAATGAAGCAACTGACTGAGCCAGAGTTTCACTGGTTTTCATTGCTATACTCATCATGCTTAAGAATACCTCATTCAAGTGCGTAGATTGTTGTGATGGGCTAGGCGTAAAGTAGCAGGAATAGTAATCTATTCAATACTTTACTCGGCAACTGCTCCTGCGTTGCTCTACTACATGCCATCCATGGCATTAAACAACGCTCATCGCAACAAGTTGTGTGCTTGGGTGAGGTATTCTTAAGCATGATGAGTATATTAGCTAGAGTAGTATTCAGTCACAATCATAATGGCATCCATTTCCACATCAACAGCTTTGGGTAGTGCTGAAACACCAATTGCTGCACGCGCTGGATAAGGCTGAGTAAAATAATTCGCCATGATTTCGTTAACAATGGGAAAGTGAGAAAGATCTGTTAAAAAGACGTTGAGTTTTACAATGTCATCAAGATCACCATCAGCGGCTTCTGCAACGGCTTTAAGATTTTCAAAAACACGCGTAATTTGTGCAGTAATATCACCTTCAACTATTTCCATAGTCCCAGGGTCTAAGGGGATTTGTCCTGAAAGATACACCGTGTCATTAATTTTAACAGCTTGAGAGTATGTACCAATCGCTGCGGGGGCTTTATCGGTCTGGATTATTTTCTTATTCATTTTAATGCTTTAAATGGGATTGGTTAAGTTTTTGCTCAAGCTTTAATACGAGTAATTTTTAAAGTAATAGATAATTTTTTTAACTTGCGTATTATTTTGGCTAAATGAACCCTGTTTTTAACAGTCAGGGTGATTAAATCAACAGATATTTTAACATCCTGATCAGCGATAGAGACACTTTCAATGTTAGAATCCATGCTGGAAATTGTTGAAGCAATGATAGCCAATGTACCACGTTGATTCAGTAACTCTATTTTGAGTTCAACTGAAAATTCCCCCGCCACATCATGGCTCCATTCAACATCAATCCAGTTAGTTTCTTTTTTTCTAACCTCACTACTATTTCGGCATTCAAGGTGATGAATCACAATACCTTTTCCCGGGTTAAAAAATCCAATAATAGGATCACCAGGAATAGGGTGGCAACATTTAGCTAAAGTAATCACCATGCCTTCTGTGCCTTTTATGATTAAAGGGGCATGGTCAGTTGTAGTATCTTCTAATTTAATGGCCGCATGAATATCTTCTTGAGAAAGGCGTTTGGCAATGAGCATGGGCATTTTATCACCAAGCCCTATCTCTTCTAATAACTTATCCATAGAATCTATTTTTATCACATCTAACAACTGTAAGATGCGAGACTCTTCAATATCTTCTAAGTTAATATTTAGCGATTTTAATTCTTTTTCCAGTAAGCGGTGACCCAAGTCTATCGCTTCTTTTTGTTTGAAATTTTTTAAGTGATTTCTAATACTGCTTCGTGCTTTAGCGGTAATAACATGATTAAGCCATAAGGGGTTGGGTTTTGCCCAGGGAGCAGTAATCACTTCTACTGTCATGCCACTTTCAAGCGAACTTTGCAGTGAAATTAGCTTATTATCAATTCTTGCTGAAACACAGGTATTTCCAATATCAGTATGAACCGCATAAGCAAAGTCAACAATGGTTGCACCTTTAGGAAGTTTAATAATATTACCCTGAGGGGTAAAAACAAAAACTTCCTGAGGAAATAGATCAACTTTGAGGTTATCTATAAATTCAAGGGAATTACCCGCTGTTTTTTGAATTTCCAGTAATTCCCTAAGCCATTCATTGGCTCTAGCCTGAGCATTCCCACTATTAGGGTCATCTGATTTATATAACCAGTGAGCCGCGATGCCTGATTCGGCTAAGCGATGCATCTCACGGGTTCTTATCTGGATTTCCATGGGCACACCATAAGGGCCAATCAAAACAGTATGCAAGGATTGATAGCCATTGGCTTTAGGGAGAGCAATATAGTCTTTAAATTTACCAGGAACAGGTTTGAATAGATTGTGGACACAACCTAAAATACGATAGCAATCATCAACTTGGTCACAATAAATACGAAAAGCGTAAACATCAAAAACATTGGAAAAAGAGATTTTTTGGCGGTGCATTTTTTTATAAATACTTGCCAGGTTTTTTTCTCTACCCACTACATCAAATTTAAGACCTAATTGCTTAAGTCTGTTTTTAATAGAATTTTCAATTGTTGTGACGATTTCTCGTCGGTTACCCCGTGCTTTTTTTACAGCTTTATTAAGTACTCTGTAACGTTTCGGATGAGTAGCTTCTAGGCATAATGCCTCCAATTGATGGCGAATATTATTCATGCTGAGACGGTTAGCTAAAGGAACGTAGATTTCCTGTGTCTCTTTGGCAATTCGACGTTTCTTTTTAGCGGGCATTGCCCCAAGGGTTTTCATATTATGAAGGCGGTCAGCAAGTTTTACGATAATAACTCGTAGATCCTTAGCCATAGCCAAAAGCATTTTTCTGACATTTTCAGCTTGAGCCTCGGCGCGAGACTTATTATCAAGCTTGGTTAATTTGGTAACACCATCAACCAGTTCTGCCACTTCAACACTGAAGTTGCTGGCAATATCGTCTTTACTAATGTGGGTGTCTTCAACAACATCATGAAGAATTGCAGCAATAATACCCTGAGCATCCATGTGCATTTCAGCAAGGGTGATTGCTACAGAGAGAGGGTGGCAAATATAAGTCTCGCCACTTTTACGGAATTGTCCTTTATGAGCATCCGCACTATAGTGGTAAGCGCGGATAATATCATCTATTTGATTTTTGTCTAAATAGCCTTTAACAGAAGAACACAGTAGCTCTAAGAGTCCTTCTTCGGGTGAAGAGGGGTCTCCTGTTAAACTAGCGGTGGCTATTTCTAGCATAGCTAATTAATTGACATCAAGGGTATTGGTTTGAATAGACTCACCTGCACCTGTATTGTGTAAAAGATCAATATTTTCTTCAGTGACATGACCTTCTGCTATTTCACGTAAGGCAACAACAGTCTCCTTGTCTTTTCCTCTAGGAATAAACTCTTCAGCCCCTTTTGCAAGTTGGCGTGCTCTTTTGCTGGCTAATAAAACCAGTTTAAAACGATTTTCAACATTTTCTAAACAATCTTCAACGGTAACTCGAGCCATTATAAAAACCTATTAAATTTAAATTGTTCTCGTTAACTATATATCCCTATAATTTAAGCGAGTATATAAAAGAGAACTGGCTATTATATAAAAAATTGAATATTTAAGCAATTTC
>JAGLUC010000224.1 GCA_023134955.1 Methylococcales bacterium
TGCATCAAGCTTCGCTTGACGCACTAACGCCGCAAATAACTTGCACATTTGTAGTGAGCAGCGCGAACGAAAAATGTATCAATGTTAATTTGCATTGTTAGGCCATACTTAATACGTATTTTATTTCTGGCAACATTCTTTGGACGCAATCCTTTCCCTCCGTTATAGCTTCATTTGCTCGATAAAACTCCAGCAACCCAATATGAGATAGCTTTGGGGAAAGCAAAATATCTGGGGGATCTCCAGCCATACGACTTCTAGTGATTCTATCTTGAGTTATATTGACCGAACCCGCGATTGCTTCAAATAGGCTCGGTGGTTGATCATCTGCCTTGGTTGTAGAAAATATTGAAGATGTATATTCTGCAACTAGATCAGTGAGTTTATCCACAACACCTAAATCTTGTTTTATAGTATTCTCTGTTTTTTTAAGATGTTTGCCGACAATATCACCATTTAAATTTACGGCTATAACAATATCTGCACCTAGTGCGCGACAAACTGAAACCGGAACAGGATTGACTAACCCACCATCTACAAGCCATTTGTTGTTATTTCTAATTGCCGGAAAGAGACCAGGCAAGGAAATGGATGACCAAACTGCTTCTAAGACTGTCCCTTTCGTTAGCCATACTTCTCTGCCGGTTTCTAAATCCGTTGATACAGTGGCATATTGTTTAGCAAGATTCTCTATTGCCGCATCGTCACTAGCCACGTATTTATTCAAAAAATGATGCAGTCTTTCTGTATTAACGAAACCATTCAGTGAAGTGTTAATTTCAAAAAACCTTGCCGTTTCAAACTTTGTTAGTGAACACACCCATTCTTCTAACTTCTCAAGGTTATTAGATAAATAAGATGCACCAACCAATGAACCTATGGAAGTACCACAAACAATATTGGGCACGATTCCCTGATCAGCTAGTGCGTTGATGACGCCTATATGTGACCACCCACGAGAAGAGCCACTTCCAAGGGCCAAACCAATTTTCATTTTGATATCACTCTAATGTTCATTGTATTTTGTGAAGCCTAACGACCAAATCAGTTGACGTAAAAAGGGGCGGAAAATTTGCGATAGCAAATTTTGTGACGCTTTTTACGGTCAAGTGGATTTGATTGTGTACGCCCAGCATGGGCGTG
>JAGLUC010000225.1 GCA_023134955.1 Methylococcales bacterium
CGTTCCTCAGCACATCCTATTTCAGTTTACTTAACTTAATGACATTGGCTAGCGTCCCCTTCCCCCCTTTTTTTCATCTGGGAATATCAGGTATGACGGGCGGTTTCTTCACTGTTTTTAAACGGTAACAATTGACTAAACCTAGTATCATTAATTTTTTCGGCAGCTTGTCGCCTCCACGAACAGGTAAAAACCAACTTTTCAAGGCAAAACTATCAGGCTACTGTTTTATTCATTGCCGCATTGACTCAGCGAGCTCTCTGTGCAATTTTATAGGGTTGCAGGAAAAAAGTTTTTTCTTCTCTAAAAAGCTGTCAAGTGTATTTTTTAATGCTGCCCCTGATTATTGAGAAGTTACTTTTTATTTTTTAAATCCGACAGCCTCCTAGAGGTTCCTTGTTTAATCACTACGGGGTTCCGTATTAAGATTTTCATCAGGGACATAAAAATTTTTATCTGGACTCTCTTCATCCTCCAAAAGATCATCCTCGAAGTCTTCGTCCAGGAGATATTCTTCATCTTCTGGCACATTTCCATCAAGAACTAAATATTCTCTGTTTGCAATATAAGCATCCCTAAAAAATTCATAGCGACCAAGAACTGCAGCTTCATCTGCAATTTTCTCTGTAGCCAAGTTGTCAGCCCGTTTATCAACCGTATTGAGGACAAAAAGTCCAGGTGAAATATAAGAACTCGCCACTAAACTAATATAACTAACAGGGTTCATTGCCGAATCACCAACTAAACCCACTATACCTCTTGGTGAGCTAGGCCCATAAAGTGGTAAAACTATATATGGTCCTGTAGGGACTCCCCAATAACCAAGCGTTTGCCCAAAATCCTCTTTATGCTTAGGAAGGTTAATCATTGCTGCTACATCAATCAATCCTCCTAAGCCAAAACTGGTATTGATAACAAAACGGGTAAAATCCATGCCTGATTGAGTAACCTTTCCTTGCAGCATATCATTAAGAGCAACACCAATATCCGTTGTATTGCTAAAAACATTGGTAATCGCTCTATCAACAAACCCTGGGGTAATCCAGCGATAAGCTTTAGCCATTGGCTTAAATGCTATATCATCCAGTTCATCATTAAACGTCTGTACAGTTCTATTCCAACCTTCCCACGGGTCTCTGGGATCAGTTACTTGAATTGTTGTACACCCGGTCAACAGACCCATTAAAATAAAGCTAAAAAGTAAAGTTGTTTTTTTTGTTTGCATTTTATTGATGAGATATTCTGTAAAATAAACCGTTAAATTGATTAATTTCATCCATGATACTATCATGTGCAAAATTGTACCTTCTTTCTATTTCAACAACAAATTCAATGGAAATAAAGAAAAACCCATTAGGTCTCCGTTTTAGAGGTTATCTTCCTGTTATTATTGATATTGAAACTGCTGGCTTTAATGCCAAGAAAAATCCTTTGTTAGAAATAGCAGCTGTTATTGTAGAGCCAGACAATCAGGGCTTTCTACAAATCACAGAATCCCATGCTTGTAATATTATTCCTTTTCAAGATTCTGAACTTGATGATGCTGCTTTAAAATTTACTGGTATAGACCCATACCACCCTTTTCGGCTTTCTATTGATGAAAAAGAGGCATTAGCTAAAATCTTTAAACCCATAAAGGCTGCAGTAAAAAGAAATGAATGTACACGAGCTATTTTAGTGGGACATAACCCGACTTTTGATATTAATTTTTTAAATGCCGCAATAGATAGAACAAAAATAAAGCGCAGTCCATTTCATCCCTTTAGTAGTTTTGATACGGCAACTTTAGGTGGTTTAGCTTATGGGCAAACAGTGCTTGCTAAAATAGCAAAAGCAGCAGACCTTGAATGGGATAGTGAAAAAGCACATTCAGCACTTTATGACGCAAAACAAACCGCTAAATTATTTTGTATGATTGTCAATCGCTGGAAAGAGCTTGAAGAATTTGAAAAGACAAATAAAGACCAAATTTAAATATCCAGCCTTTTAGTTTTGCTATATTTAACTTTCGTTTGTATTAATCGCTCCAAAAGTATT
>JAGLUC010000226.1 GCA_023134955.1 Methylococcales bacterium
GAGTTAATGCTAAATAAAATAACCAACAAGGCAAATAATTGGAGGTTATATGCTGTAATGATAGCGAAGCTGTGCAATAAGAATTGTATCATCTTGATATTTATAGACTATTCTATGCTCATCATTAATACGCCGAGACCAATAACCTGAAAGCCCGTGTCTAAGAGGCTCTGGTTTGCCAATTCCTTGATATGGTGAACGCTGAATATCTTTGATAAGTACGTTAATTCTTTTTAGCATTTTTTTATCTGTTTGTTGCCAGTACAAATAATTGTCCCACGCTTTAGAGGAGAAGGTTAATTTCATTCGACTAGCTTTCTTTCAACACCATTTCCTGCCTCTAGCTCCGCAATAGATTCAAGCAAATGCCTAGCATTTGCTGGTGAGCGAAGTAAATAAGTTGTTTCTTCCATTGCCTCGTAGTCTTCAAGAGACATCATAACTACTGGGTTTTTACTTTTACGCGTTATAATTACAGGTGCATGATCGTTGCAAACTTTTTCCATAGTACTTGCAAGATTTGCTCTTGCTGAGGTATAACTAATGGCATCCATAATAACTCCAAAACACTCATGTACGTTATTAAGTACAATACAGTAAAGCATATAACAATACAAATGCACGCAGACAGCAAAAACAACGCTGCTGATTATTTGCGACGTTAGCTATAAAAGAAAGGGGCATGATTGGCAAGTGCCCTAAATGTAAAAGCCGACTATGTATGTTCCGCAAAGAAATATTTATCTCTGATTTATCTACATTCAAAGACCTTGACTAACTTTTTATGTAAAGAATGTAATTCAAAATAGCCACTTGGAAATATTATCTAAAATTATTGGAAACATACTGCTTGAATTATTGAGTTATTTTGACAAATTTTTGATATAGCGTGTCGTGGTCTTCCACATGTTTTGCATCTTTTTCAATGCAGTCTACTGGACATACTTCGATACATTGGGGTACATCATGATGACCGACACACTCTGTACATAAATCCGGATTAATCTCATAAATATCTTCACCCTGAGTAATTGCACCATTGGGACATTCAGGTTCACATACATCACAGTTGATACATTCTTCATCAATTATTAAAGCCATGTTAACTCCTTAAGCAAATTTCTCTTTTAGTCTTTCTTCAACACATTTTGGAACAAAACTTGAAACATCACCATTAAGCTTGGCTATTTCTCTAATCATGCTGGAAGAAATAAATTCATATTGTTCTGCTGGCGTCAGAAACATCGTTTCTAATTCTGGTGACAAGCGACGATTCATACCCGCCATTTGAAATTCATATTCAAAATCAGATACCGCTCGCAAGCCTCTTAAAACGACATTGGCTTTGTGTTCTTTAGCACAATCAACCAATAGGTTGCTAAACCCGATAATATTTACATTTGCCAGATGCGCGGTCACTTCCTCAGCAAGACCGACTCTCTCATCTATTGTAAACAAAGGGAATTTCCCTTGATTGACCGCAACCGCAACAATCACTGTTTCAAACAGTTTTGAAGCTCGCTCAATCAAGTCTATGTGTCCATCAGTAATAGGGTCAAATGTCCCCGGGTAAATAGCGGTAATATTCAAATGTTCTTCGCTCGTCAAAAATCGGCGTATTTTATCATAATTTCATGACTATTCTTTATGTTGAAATAAATACCCCCCTCCTCGCCTGACTTTTTTTGACAATTATTGATTTTGTATCCACACTATTATCAACTATAATATTCATATGAATAGAAATTCTTCTTCAAAATCATTAGCTCACACTAATAAGCATCTTCAAAAAGGAAAAGAGAGCAAAAAAATGCGTGTCCGTTCTATCGCTAGTTCTACTGCCATTGAAACAGGTGAATCTATTGCAGATATTGAAGCAAAAATTAATCAGCAACAGAACTCTCACTATTCAGTAACACTTGCCTAACTAACTCCTTCATTGGCTCATAATTACAATCCAATCCTCCAAAAAAAATTGCACACTAAAATATTGTTTAGACATTGCAGGTTCATTGAAAGAGACAATAATATCTATATCACTGTCTTCTCTGGCTTCATCTCGCTCTGTAGAGCCAAATAAAGCTAAGCGTGTTATGCCAAAGCGTTTTATTAGCCCTGGTTTTATTGGATTAAAGTATCTAATGCTTGTTGCCTTTTCATTGTTATTCCTTAAATTAATCATGCAACGAATTGTGTATGATCTTTAAAAGCAATAAATGAAAAAAATTCATCTGGTGCCCCCCTGAATTCAGGCCCTTTGGTTTTAATTTTATATACAATTATTATTTAACTTGCATAATAAATTTCTTTCGCGTTGGTAGCCTTCTTTATATTTTTTTCATTTTCTTCTGGCAGAATATCTAAGTTACTACCCAAAGATAATTGATACCAATCTCTCCAACTTCCATCTTTAAAGTTATCATAATGAAGGAAATAATCGTAACCATAAGCATCTTTAGCAAAAAAATAACTAGCTTTATCCTTAGGTCTATTTGATATTTTAACTGTTATTAGTCCTCTTGGTTTATTATCATCTTTTTCATCAAAATAATCATAACCATCACCTCTCGCTAAGTTGTTCCAATTGCCCCCTTTAAATGGATTATTCTGTATTTGAATTTGAGATAATTTTTTAATTAAAACCTCATTGTCAAAACTTCTTTTAGATTGACCGATTTCAACAAGATTGTTTGCAATAAATAGTAACAGCTCATTACCTTGAACAGAATACTGTTCACAATATTCTGTTCTTGAAAAACAAAATTCAATTTCTTCAAAAATATTAATTGCTTGTTTGTTTGCAGCATCAAAATACCCCTCACTTCTAAATACATCAGAAAGAATTTTCGTGGATCTTAGAAGAGCATCTACTGAGGCTTTGGGGTCATCATTAACTAACCCCTCCATTTTTCTTTTCCATGCACTTGCTCGGTAAGTACCTAAAACTCCTCTATATTTTTTTGATTTTTTCCATTCTTTAGTAAAATCTAAAATTTCATCAAAAAGCCCTGAATATAACAATGCTAGACAATACCCATTAAAAATACTCTTTCCAAAACTAATTCTATCTTCACTATCACTCGCCCAGCCTGAGTTTATAAGGCTTTGGTAGATAATTAAAGCCTCGTCATATCTTTTTGTAGAATGATATAATCGAGCAAGAAGATACATAGATGATGGATCTGTCTCATCAGCTTTAATAGCATGCTTGTAATGATCTTCCGCAGACTTATAATCTTTAAGGACTTCAAGAATACGACCAAAAGCTCGATGATACAAACTATCTCCTTCATATATAAATTTTGATTCCTTTAATTTTCTAAATAAACTTACTGCAATATCGGTATTTCTTCTAGCTTTTCCTAAGTTTTTACCAACTTCTGTTACTAATATTTTTAAATTCTCACTAGTTTCTTTTGGAATATAATCAGAATGCCACTTAGGTAGTTCTTTTTTATCTTGACTAATATCAATTGCTTTTGAAAGCTCTCTCCTTTTATGTATCTTTTCCTGAACCTCATTTCTAACTCCAATATTTCTAGGAGATATTACAAGTAGATCTCTTACTGAATCACTTAAGCTATATGATTCACCCTGGTCAGACGATACTCTACTAATCAAACTTGTTTTTGATAGCTCACCTATTGCTGACGAAATTTCATCTAAATTCTTTGTTAGCAATTCACACAATGATAATCGTGTTGAAGAATCTTCCACAAATACAGTCTCAAGGATTTCTATAGCATCAGGACTTAACGCATCAATTAAATTATTGAATGAAAATTCAGCAATTTCCTTATTTGCTACATTCAATGATTGTGGAATATCATGCCCTGTAATTACTAAGTCTAGAGTCAATCTAATTGCAAGAGGATTATAAAAACACCCTTTTGTCATTTTTTTATACATCCCCTCATCAAGTGGATTCCCTCCTCTTTTTGCTAAATAGGTTCTTGCGAGATGGATTGCAGATTTTTCTTTCAACATATCTAAGCTTAAAATTGAAGCATTAGAAATTGAAACTCGACTCGTAACTAAAACTTGCCAAGAGGCTGGTAATACATAATTCAAATCTTCGAAACTTTCCTGATTATCTCGAAGGAGTGTTTCCAAATTATCTACACATAATAAAATTTTATCCTGTTCTCTTTCGTGAATTACCTCTTCAAAATTATTATAGGTTTCGTCAAAAACCTCATTAATTGAATCAACAATATTAATTTTTAACTCATCTATTGTTTCAATAGAGTCCAGTGAAATAACGCCTCCCGAAGTAAGCTTTTCTGTTTTCAAAGTAGTATATAAAACAGCATCAACAAACTTTGTAAAACTTGGGGTAGAAACAATCCCATTTAGTAAGTCTAAAGCTAAGGCTGTCTTACCTGCTCCACCAGGAGCAACCAAGGCAACAGTATTAATTCGTGGATTTGAGATATATTTTTTAAGCTCTTGAAGCTCCTTTGACCGACCAATTAAACCTGTCAATCCATGATCAAATTGTGCTGGCAAATTATTTGGTATTTGCCATATAACTTTTTGCGTCCATTCGTCAGGAGGATCTTGTAACTTACCTGCTTCTGCTGAAACTAGAGCATCTTTCACTTCAGATAACCCTAAAATTTCATTTACTGGATCACTTGCTATCGCAGCAACTCTGTACCAATAACAGTCCCAAAATGGTCTATTGGGATGTGAAACCGCATTTCGTACTTCATATATATCTAAATGATGAAAAAGTGAATATAGATAATTAATTGAATCATTAATACTATTATCATGAGCAATATCCAATGCAAAACCAAACAACTCATCAAGATAGGTAGCTTCGACAATGTCTTTAATAGATGTTCGGTTAAATACCTTTCCTTTATCGACTTCCCGACGATGAATGTTTTCTAAAGATTCAAGATTAAGAGATTCAATATCTCCATTATTAAGTACAAAATCACCTAAAGATTCTTCTATTTGATGAAGAACCATAGCAGTTTTTCTTTTTACTTCATTTCCCATTTATCCATCCCTTTTTAATTTATTTTTTTTCTACAACTGGTTAATAACTTTGAGAGTAGATGAAATTTTATTTTTTTTTCAAAAACTTAAAAGAGACAGCAAACGTGATCTTAAAATGAACAAATAATTATATTTAATCCGCCAAAAACTTAATACATAGAGAAACGCTTACGTAACCATTAAACAGACCTAGATCTAATTTTCAAAAACAATAGTATTACTCACTATCTTTTCGTTCAAACAAGTAGTACCCAACCTCTCCTGATTTCTTGCTTTTCAGCAACTGCCAATTTACTGGCATATCATCAAGGTTCAAATCACTTTCAACTTCCACATATATTTTTGCCTGAGATGTTAGCCAGTTTTTATCTTCTAACCAGTGACATGTTTGTTGTGCCAATCCTTTGCCGAAAGGCGGATCTAAAAAGATCAAATCAAAAGCACTAGCATCCCCAGCTAAAAACTTAAAAACATCCCCTTGAATGATTTTAATTTTATCTGTTGCTAATTTATCAGTGTTTTGTTTGATCAATCGACAGGCTTGCGGGTGATTTTCCACCATCAGCACTGACTTTGCTCCTCTTGAAGCGGCCTCAAAGCCCAAAGCACCGCTACCTGCATATAAATCAAGGCATTGGCTACTGGCTACATCTTTTTGTAGCCAGTTAAAAACAGTCTCTCGCACTCTTGCTGGTGTTGGTCTTAAACCTGGAGTGTCTTCAAAGATTAATTGCCGACTTCGCCATTCCCCGGCGATAATCCTTAATTTGCTTTGCACTATTTAGAGCCGCCCACGGTAATGGTATGAAGTAATTCTGGCTTTACACGTCGTTTAAACGCATCTTTAATAGAAGCAACTGTTACCGCTTCTACTCTTTGCTGAAATGTATCCAGATAATCCAGTGGTAGCTGGTAAAAGCCGATCATTGCCACGTAATTGGTTAATTTATTGTTAGTATCAAAGCGCATGGCGAATCCGCCTGTGATATTCTTTTTAGCAGCAATCAATGCTTTCTCTGTAGGACCATTATCAACAAAGTTTTTCAAGGTTTGATGCATGACATTGACTGCCTCGGCGGTTTGATTATTCTTGGTTTGCAAGCCCATGGTAAACGAGCCTTTTCTAAGTTGTGGAGAAAAATAGCTGTACGCACTGTATGCCAAGCCTCTTTTTTCTCTGACTTCATTAAATAATAGAGACACTAAGCCACTGCCCCCTAAAATATGATTTCCCACATATAAGCTTAGGTAATCTTTATCTTTCCTATGCATTCCAATCAGTCCAGAGAGTACATGAGTCTGTGCAGAAGGAAATTCAATATGTTTTTTCATTCCCTTTTTAGAAAACTCAACCTTAGGCAATGGCTCTGGTTTTGCACCCACAGCAAGTCCTGAGGCTAAAGATTCTGCGGTGGATTTTGCCTGACGCTTGGTTAAATCACCCACTATTACAATCATTGCATTACTAGCCACATAATATTGTTGATAAAACTCACGTAAATCAGCTGCCGATAGTGCAGAAACGGTCTCTACCACACCAGAACCAGGATGTGCATAAGGATGGTTTTTATATAAAGCATTTGTGTATGCTATGCCAGCTATTGCCCCAGGTGACTCTTCCCTATGCTTTAATCCTGCCAACGTTCTGTTTTTTTCACGCTGAAAATCATTTTCATTAAATTTTGGTTTGCTTAAAATAACTTGCATGGTTTTAAGCGCTTTATTTAATAGTTTTTCATCCGTTAATGAGCGTAATGATAAGCCAGCCGTATCTTTTGATGTACTAGCACCAAATCTTGCACCTACACTTTCAAATCGTTGTGCAATTTGATCTGCATTCCATTTTCCGGCACCTGTATCCAATAAAGCAGATGTTAAAGAGGCAATGCCGTATTGGCTTCCATCTCTTGCACTGCCGGCATCAAAAACAACTTTAATATCAACCATTGGCAATCCCTTTGTTTGTACATAAAACACCTGACTACCTTGTGATGTTTGCCAGTGATCAATTTTTGCCGCCGCATAAACTGACGGATTTAAAAAAATTAATGCTAATATCATTAAACTATTGCGCATGACGGCCTCCAGCTACCTTGCTTTTCTTTCTCTGTTGAGTAATCGGTTGGGGTTCAAGATAAGCAATATTTAACTTATCTTCCAGCAAATATTTACGAGCCACTGCACGTACTTGTTCTGCGGTGATTTGATTGACTTTTTCCACATATTCATCAACTTTTTCCCAGCCTAGCCCCACTGTTTCCAGCATACCTAATTGCATTGCCTGATAGAAATTAGAATCCCTTTCATAAACGGCACTTGCCAATACTTGCGCTTTTACACGTTGCAATTCCTTCTTTGAAACAAGCTTGTTTTTTAAGCCTTCTATTTCCGCTATTAAAGCCGCTTCCAGTTGGAAAACGGTCTGTCCTTGAACTGGCGTTCCTACAAGCATAAACAATTCAGGTAATCGTGAAACCAGGTTATAGCCAGCTCCTGCTGATACCGCAATTTGTTTACCTCTGACTAATCGAGACGCTAATCTGGCACTGTTCCCACCATCTAAAATACCAGCCAACACCTCTAACGCATAGGCTTCTGATTCATCTTTTATGGTATTTAAAACAGGTACTTTGTAGCCCATCAATAGATAAGGAAGTTTTGCAGGGAGCTTAATAGTTGTTTTACGCACACCTTTTTGCTCAATTTCAGCTTGAGGCTTTAACACTTTAATATCACTGGTTTTTATTTTTGCAAAATGTTTTTCAGCTAAAGAGAAAACTTCATCCGGCTTAACATCCCCAACCACTACTAAGGTCGCATTATTAGGTGCATACCAGCGCTGATACCAGGCTTGCAAATCATCCACCTGATAATTAGCAATATCAGAGGGCCAGCCGATGACCGGGTTTTTATATGGGCTATTGGTAAAAGCCATTGCCATAAAGAATTCCCGTGTTTTAGAGCGAGGTTTATCATCGGTGCGCATCCGTCGTTCTTCTGTCACTACTTCTAATTCTTTTTTTAATTCTTCTGCATCTAAATGCAAATTACGCATCCTGTCAGCTTCCAATTTAAAACTGACTTCTAAGCGTGATTTCTCCATAGTTTGAAAGTACGCAGTAAAATCACGTCCTGTAAAAGCGTTTTCACGTCCTCCATTCTCGGCAATAATGCGAGAAAACTCGCC
>JAGLUC010000227.1 GCA_023134955.1 Methylococcales bacterium
AAAGAGATGTCTTTTGTCGTACACTTATCAGTGAGTTGGCAGGGACATTACAGGATGTTATTGGACTTAAAGAGTCTGAAGGTTTTATCAGTATTGTTGGAAAGAATATAGGGGAGTGGATAAATGATTGCTATAAAACTCAATTAAAACAGGATAAATTAACTCGTGAGCAAGTTATAGATGTACTGATTGATTTAAAAGCACGTATTAACGGTGATTTTAAGCTGCTAGAGCAAGATCAGGATAAGGCTGTGTTTAAAAACTCTCAGTGTCCTTTTGAAGATAAAGTCATTGATAGGCAATGTATGTGTATGATGACTTCAAATGTTTTTGGCTCTATCACTGCAAATAATTTAGGTTATTCCAAAGTGGTTTTAGAAGAAACAATTGCCAGAGGTGATAAAGAATGTAAAGTTGTTGTGCATTTTAACCGCACCGCAGAAGCTGAAGCTGTTAATGGAAGAGAATATTTTAATCTAGAAGATTAATCGTGAACATAAGCCACTTTCTTGAACTTAGCTTTTCATTTTCAGAACGGATGTGTCTGTTAAATCTAAAGGGTATTATTCTAGCTATAAATCCCGCAGCTGCAGAGTTTATTGGCAAACAAAATAACGAAGTTAAAGATAATCATTTCAGTAGTTTACTTGATACAACAGAAACACGCTTAGAGCGGTATTTAAAACAATCTGTTAGTACTAGGGAAGCAACATTGGGACGGTTGCTTATATTAAATTCAAAGACTGAAAGTGTCGATTGTAAATGCACAACTGCTTTAATGCTCCCCGTAAGTGCTGACGATAAACCAAGCCTTTTATTTCGCTGGAATAGAGCTGAATCACAAGCTAGTAAATTTACATTGTTAGATGTTGAATTAGAAGCATTACGAGTCCAGAATCATACAATTATGAATCAAAGGGACCAATTGGAAAGCTATGTAAAAAAAAGAACCCAACAGCTTTTAAATAAAACAGAACAACTAGAGCAATCCAATAACCAACTGGAGATGGCTAAAAAAGACCTGGAAAACTATCAACACAATCTAAAAGAACTTGTCGAACAAAAAACTCAGGATTTAAAAGAAGTAGCGAAAAAAGCCTTGCAAGCTAAAGAAGCGGCTATTGATGCCAATCTAGCCAAAACAGAATTTCTTTCCAACATGTCTCATGAATTACGCACTCCCATGCATGCCATTTTATCTTTTGCTAATTTTGGCAGAAAAAGGGTTGCTAGTGTCTCACTTGAAAAAATACATGATTACTTCACTAAAATACATATTAGTGGCGAACGCCTTTTGGTTCTTCTCAATGATCTACTTGATATATCTAAATTAGAATCTGGAAAAGTTGAAATGAATTTTTGTGAGCATGATTTACGGGTTTCTTTAGATTCGTGTATTAGTGAACTCGCTGGATTATCAGATAAAAAATCTATTAGTTTAATAATAAATTCTACTTGTGAAAGCAAAGCAACAGTCGATGTAACTCTGCTTAATCAGGTCATCATCAACATTATCTCAAATTCTATTAAATTTTCACCTGAGAACAGTAGTATTACGCTAACACTTAGCACTGCTTTGCTATCTAACTCAATTGAAAAACCAACTGAATCAGTACCCACTATACAACTCAGCATTCAAGATGAAGGTCCTGGTATTCCACCTTCTGAACTTAAAACCATTTTCGAAACATTTATTCAAAGCAGTTACACCAGAAATGGGGCAGGGGGCACAGGTTTAGGGCTTTCTATTTGTAAAAACATCGTTGAGCGACATCACGGTCGTATTTGGGCAGAAAATGCCCCTAATAAAGGTGCAATTATGATTGTTCAGATACCTGTTTCTAGAGAGGAAGGTAGAACCTTGATATAGGCAGGGTTAGCTTATCAAACAAAGCCAGAATTTAAAGGTATTACTTCAATGTATTAATCCACCCAAAAGTTCTGGCAGGGTATTTTGACACTGTTTTATTAACACATATTGTAGCCCGTATGACACGAAGTGTAATAGT
>JAGLUC010000228.1 GCA_023134955.1 Methylococcales bacterium
AAAGGGGGGGGATTATATTTTACTTGCTGATGGCTATTGTAGAGAGGACTTCAGTCCGCCCTAAATGATATACCTCAGCATAGCGGACTAAAATCCGCTTTACAAATAACCGTCATGATAGATTTGGTGGTGTATTAGGAATTATTATGAACCCAGAATCACTCAGCTTTATTTTCCTTAGCGCCTTCTTAATCAACAATTTTGTGCTGGCATTATTCTTAGGTTTATGTCCATTTGTAGGTGTATCAGCCAAGCGTGATACCGCTTTTAACATGAGCCTTGCTACCGCATTTGTGATGTTTGTCAGCTCAACCTGTTCTTATGGTATTAACTTGGTCTTAACTCATTTTGATCTGGAGTTTTTACGCTTAATTAGCTATATCGCGCTGATTGCATCATCCGTGCAATTAGTTGAAATGATCTTAAAGAAATTTAGCCCTGCATTATTTAGAGCCTTAGGAATTTTCTTACCTCTAATTACCACCAACTGCGCTATTTTAGGAGTAGCATTATTTCAAACATCCAGAAATTATGATTTTTTACAATCAGTTTCTTTTAGTTTAGGTGCAGGTGCAGGGTTTGGTCTAGCCATTATTTTAATGGCAGGATTAAGAGAAAAGCTGGAATTATCAATTTTACCTAATATAACCCAGGCCGCCGCATTAAGCATGATGCTAGCAGGGATTTTGTCCTTAACTTTTATGGGATTTGCAGGATTGGGAACAACTGCTTAAAGCACACATTTCTCTTGTAGGAGCATCCGCCTCGAAGCGATCAAAACAATGCTCTTTTCTCTATGGCTTATAGGAAAAACCAATGCTTAACTTACTAATCACCGTCATTATCATTTTTTCGTTATTAATGGCCTGGGTGTTCATCCAGCAAGCCGCTAGAAAATATGCGGCTAACCATCCAGAACTAGGTGCGGCTAAAGAAGAAGGTCTAGGTTGCGGAAAAACCTGTGGTTGTAAACCTGGATCTTGCGATAAAGAAGGCTAAATTAATTAGTCACAAAACCTGCATACACCCTATTCCTGCGCTTTTCTTAATTGAAGTCAGGTAACACTCAAAAGTAACCTATGCGCATTACCCTTCTGATTTTATTACTGCTCTTTAACTACTCATCCAGTTATGCAGACAAGCCTGCTTTAACGCTAGCCAAAACCTATGAAGGTAATGTCGATATTTCTCAATATTGGGTTAGTGAAAAACTGGATGGTGTACGTGCTTATTGGAATGGGAAGCAACTTATTTCCAGACAAGGTAATATTTATTCTGCTCCAGTTTGGTTTGCTCAATATTTTCCAAAACAGGCATTAGATGGTGAGCTTTGGTTGGCTCGAGGGCAATTTCAAGATTTAATCAGCATCGTTAGAAAGAAACATGCGATTGATGAAGAGTGGAAAAAGGTACGCTATTTTGTGTTTGACCTTCCTCACTCTGAGCAAACTTTTAGTTTACGCTTAAAAGCCTTACAGACTTTGGTCAAACAATCAAAAAGTCCTTATTTACATTTGCTTAAACAATATCGTTTAGCCGATAAAACTGCATTAATGCAAACATTGAATCAAATTGTTGATGCAGGTGGTGAAGGCTTAATGCTTCATCATGCCGATGCGCTTTATCACGTTGGACGTAATGCTGATTTATTAAAAGTTAAGCCTTATTACGATGCAGAAGCTACAGTGATTTCTCATATTGAGGGGAAAGGGAAGTTTACTGGTTTGTTAGGATCATTATTGGTAGAAATGCCGAATGGCAAGAGATTTAAAATTGGCAGTGGTTTTGATCTACAGCAACGACAGAATCCCCCTGCAATAGGGTCTGTGGTTACTTATCGTTATCATGGCAAAACCAGGAAAGGGATTCCTCGGTTTGCCAGTTTTTTGCGGGTTAGAAAAAATATATTATAGTTATTGCTTCACTATAGGGCGGACTAAAGTCCGCTCTACATTACAGCTTACAAAACTTAAACCTTATGATAAACTTCTGCCCCTTCATCCAGGAATTGCTGAGATTTTTCATCCATGCCTTTTTGTAGAGCTTCATCCTCTTTAATACCTTTTTCTTTAGCGTATTCTCTGACATCTTGTGAGATTTTCATTGAGCAGAAATGTGGCCCACACATTGAACAGAAATGGGCAATTTTTGCCGAATCTTTTGGCAATGTTTCATCGTGAAATGAACGGGCTTTTTCTGGGTCTAAGGCAATGTTAAACTGATCTTCCCAACGGAATTCAAAACG
>JAGLUC010000229.1 GCA_023134955.1 Methylococcales bacterium
TTGCAGTAGCAGAAGTAACAGAGGATGTAAGTGATACTAATGAATTTGATTTTGATTTAGGCTCTTTAGATAATAGTTCAGAAGAGGCTTCTCCAGCAGAAACTGATGAAATTGAAGCATTTGATTTAAATTTAGATGATACATTAGAGACATCGCTTGATAATGATATTGAGTTAACTGTTGATGCTCAAGTAGATGATAAAGCAGAAAACTTAGATTTTTTATTGGATGACACATTATCTGAGGATAGTGAGGTTGATTCATTAAGTAATAATGATTCTTTAATAGACGACTCAAGTGATTTTGATTTAGTTAGCGAGGCTATTGACTCTGAAATGAGTGTTTCTGACTTAACCGATATGGATGAGATGGAAACAAAAATAGATTTAGCTAAAGCATATATTGATATGGGGGATAATGAGGCTGCAAAAAGTATTGCGGATGAAGTGCTTCAGAGAGGTAGCAGTGAGCAAAAAGATGCTGCTCAGATTATCATTGACCAATTAAGTTAGCTCTTTTCTTTATCATAAACATAAAAAAAGCTCTTATCAGGGCTTTTTTTATGTCTCGAATAATTATTGGACTATATTGAAATTTCCAACAGTTACACATAATTATTCATTGAATCAAATAATAAGGCTATTCATTATTTTTGGCTGTGTCACCGTTAAATATGGACTTTTTAAATGCTTTGATTGTTCTTAAGTCTTCTTTTTCTGGATAGCTGCACGGATGTAGAGCAACGCAGGAGCAGTTGCCGATAGGAATAAATAATACCAAAATTGTGGAGTAGATCTTTAGTCCATCTTATAAAAGCAGGCTAAAGCCCTGCACAGCAAGTGCTTTTGTTTGTTTATTTTGTAACACAACTCATGCTAGAGAAAGTAATTAATTTAATAAGCCTGATACCCATTATTTTCAATAATTTTAAAAGTTTCAGCCTTGCTTAGGTGTCCACTCACTGTGGCTTTCCCAGAAATATAGTCAATGCTGACATGATGAATATCTGCCTCTCTAGACAACAGCATTTCTAAAAACAAAGCACAGGAAGTACAACTCATTCCTTTTATTCTAAATATAACCTCTTGTTTTTTTGCTTCACACTGAACGGACTTGACTGTACCTTTGGTGATTTCTGGTGGTTTTTGAGGAAAGTTTGCCAGTACACAGTCTAATAAATTCAGCAAATTTTGTTTTGAAATTTGTTCAGGATCAAAATGAATAGTAACTGAATTTATTTCTGGCGCAATTTCTACACTTTCAATCGCTTGTCTTTTTAATAAAAGAATTTTCAAGACAGTTGCTCGTTCCTTATCGCCATGCAAACTAGGGATAATAATTTGGAGTTGTCGATTTAATTGATGAGCAATTGTAAACTGATTAAATTGTTGAATTTGAGGCATATGACTTATTTAATTCCCACTCCTTAGTATTCTGTTTGTTATTATATTTAACAATATCCTGATACAAACCTTCTACAGTCTTATCGCCATATTTCCTTTCCAGAGATCGAATTGAGAAATGTGCTTTTGCCATTTTCTGATAGTGCTCAATAAACAACCAATTTACGGAAACTCCTCCTAACGCACCAACAACAGGTAAAGATTGAGCAGCAACTTTTTCACTCACAGGGATAGAGAAACGCACGGCAACCGCATTAATAAATTTAACCATAAGAGGAGCTCCCTCTTTAGATAATCCATGAACAGCTATATGGTTAGTTGTATCACCTAAGGCTTTGGTCAAAAAAGAGCGAACAGCATAATAACTAGTATCTGCTGCTTCGGATGAAGAAGATACTTTTGCCATGCCGCCTCCACTCAATGCAAAAACTGTTAAACATGCCATTTTACTCTCTAGTGTAGTTAAGTCTTCATCATAACTACGAGCAATATCAGCTATAGAGCGTAACATGAGTGTTGCAGATAATGGTAACTCAACAGCCAATGCAGTAATTCCGAATGATCCACCTATGGCACCACTGATACAAACCAGCAATTTATGAGTTTTATTTTTAGGTTTTACTGGCTTTTTTTTAAGTGAATATAGTGCTGCATTTAATGCCTTTTCTAATGCTTTTCGAGTAATTCGTGAAACAATGTTAGACCAATGCCCTGGCAATACAGCCATAGCCGTTTCAATTGGCATGCCAATAGTATGACTAATAGATGTTGCTAAACTTGATGATTCAAGTTGTTGTGCTGCGTTTACCAATACAGCTAAATCAGCTTGTTGCATTACATCCCCTGAATATGTCCCATTAACATATTGATATATTCAATCATTTGCCCCATTAGCACGATACTATCATCTATTTTTTCTTTTAAAAAATGTAAAAATGTTCGATGTTTGAAATTTTTTTCTAGATAAAAGTTCAATCCTTTATAAATGGTATTCAGACCCATAAAAACCATAATGACGGCAGCTGATTTCATCATCAAGCCACGAAGCCCTGTGCTCATTTTAGCAAATGCAACACTGATAAATAGCATCGTAGGCAATGTCCCTGCGCCAAAAGCTAGCATTAATGCCCCACCTTCTAAAACCGTTGTAGCTGATGTTGCTTCTACATACATGGCAAATGTCAAAGGACAAGGCATTAAGCCATTCAAAAAACCAGCTATCATTGCACCGACTACAGCTCCTTTTGTTCTAGCTTTGGCATAGCCTTTACGCAATAAATTCAGCGGTAATAATTTTATTGATCCCTGCCAAGGAATTAAGCCTAAAATTCCTAAGGCAAGAATAACTACGACTGAACCAATTATCATTTGCAGAATACTTTGAAACTTGCCAAACAGACCACCAGAAACAAGCACTACTCCTAAAGATGCAGCAAGTAGACCAATTAAAACGTAAATCAAAACACGAGTAAGTTGATAGGCAAGATAAGGAAGATAGGACTTTTTCTCTCCTACATTCATAAAATAGCCTGATACCAAAGCACCACACATACCTAAACAGTGACCACTGCCTAAAAAACCAGCAATAAAAGCTAATGTGTAATCAAACCCGGTGGCGGCTGCCATTTCTGTCATTCCATGTATTGAATGATCCATATTCTTCTATCCTTATTTTTTATTGAGTCTTAAAGAGTTAACAATGACTGATACAGAGCTTAAAGCCATTGCGGCAGATGCAATCATGGGGTTTAATTTACCCAAAGCAGCTACTGGAATGGCAATGGTGTTGTAGCCAAACGCCCAAAAGAGGTTTTGTTTAATGACATTAATGGTATCACTACTTAATTCTATTGTTTCAGTCACTTTTGATATATCACCTTGCACCAGCGTTAAATCGGCTGATTCAATCGCGACATCAGTACCACTGCCAATTGCAAACCCCACATTAGCAGCTGCTAAGGCGGGTGCATCATTAATGCCATCACCAATCATGCCCACTTGCTTACCTTTAGCCTGCAATTTTCTAATAATTGCTAGTTTTTCATCGGGTCTTGCATTAGCCACTACTTCTTTGATACCAACCTTTGCCGCAATATAATGTGCTGTTTTTTCAGCATCACCAGTTACCATTAAAGTTTGCACACCCATTTTATTTAACCGTGTAATAGCATCAGCCGCTTCTAATCTTGGTTTATCAGCGACCCCAAATACAGCAGCCTCTTTATTGTTAACTGCCATATAAATCGCTGTTTTGCCTTGTTCTGAAAAATGACTGGCTTCATTCATTAAGTTTTCAACATTAATATTCTTGTCATCCATCCAAAACTTATTCCCGATTAATAATTTTTTACCATCAACTTCAGCTTCAATTCCTCGACTTGTTTCGCTGTAAAAATAACTACACTCTAGCAGCTCTATTGACTGTTCATTAGCAAAACCAACAATCGCTTTTGCTAAAAAATGTTCAGAGTTATTTTCTGCTGATGCCGCCAATGCAATAAGCTTGTTTTTAGCTAATCGTGATTTCTTATAAAAGTCAGTTACTTTGGGCTTACCCTCAGTGATTGTGCCAGTCTTATCAAATACAATTGCATTTAATTTGCTGGCTACTTCTAGACTCTCACCATTACGAATAAATACGCCTTTTTTTGCCGCTTGCCCAGTGCCTACCATAATGGCAGCTGGGGTTGCCAAACCGAGAGCACATGGACAAGCAATTAATAGCACCGTTACAGCACTAGCAAATGCAGTAGAAAAAGGCGCGCCCAGCAACATCCAGCTGGCAAAGGTTAAAGCTGAAATACCCATAACTGCCGGAACAAAAACGGCAGAAATTTTATCGACCTGTTTTTGAATAGGGAGTTTAGTCGCCTGAGCCTGATCCACCATGTGAACAATACCTGCTAAAACGGTATCCATACCTATAGCTGTCGCTTTTACATGTAAAACGCCATTACCATTAACACAGCCACCAATCACTTGATGACCTATTTCCTTAACAACAGGCATACTTTCTCCGGTTACCATGGCTTCATCAACTGTCGAAATACCAAAAACAACCTCGCCATCTGTGGGTATCTTTTCGCCAGGTCTAACGAGTAAAATATCTGCTAAAGCAATATCATCAACATCAATCAGAGTTTCCTTGCCGTCACGTAACAAAGTTGCAGTTTGTGGCTGAAGATCAACCAGTTTGCGAATTGCTTCACCTGCTTTTCCTCTGGCTCTTTCTTCAAGAAAGCGTCCTAGTAAAACAAAAGTAATAATTGCGGCGGCGGCCTCATAATAGATATGACCTTTACGCCTAAATAATACAGGCAAACTATAGCCATAGGCTGAACCTACTCCTAAGGCAATTAAGGTATCCATATTAGCGGCTTTTTGCTTGGCTAATCTCCATGCTTTGCTAAAAAACTGTCTGCCAGAGCCAAAAACAACTACAGTGGTCAGAATAAACTGCATCCAATATGACCACCTGGATTGCCTCATCGGCATTGCAACCGCCATAACAGGTGTACTTAGAATAGCAGACCAGATGAAACGTCTCTTTGCCGTATCAATTCTCTGTTGTTCTTTTAAAATAAGGTTTTTTCTTTGTGAAAGCGTGTCTATAGATAGCGTCTCATAGCCTAGAGTAGCTATTTTATCACCGACTTGCTGCTTACTCAGTCGACCATGAACGGTTACAGTTTCTGTGGCAAAATTGACATTAACTGATTTAACCAGAGGGTCTCTATTAAGTACCATTTCAATCAACAAGGCACAGGAGGCGCATGACATTCCTTCTATTGCCAAATCAACCTCTTCAACAGACCCAGTAAGTTTTTTCTTATTGTTCTTAAAATCCGCTGTTTTTTTCAGCGCTAGATTTCCCAGTACAGCATCCAGTAAAATCAATAGATTTTTTTTAGGTAAACCTGAAGGATCAAAATCAATGACCACAGAACCCAAAGAAAAGCTTGTACGAACATGTTTTATAGCAAATCGTTTTTTAAGGAGTATTTCAACAATATAACAGCGTTCTAGATCTTTTTCTAAAATAGCTGAAACAATACGAATACGCCTTTTTAACTGATGAACAAGATTGAAATTTTTATAGTCGACTATTTCTGAATCCATAATGAGACTTATTGGGGATAAAATAATTTAAGAGCTGTTTTAGAGGCACGCAAGCATGACTTAACAAAGGATGTAGCGTGGACTTTAAACTGGTTTTTCCTTGCATTGCTTACAAATTTAATTAAGTCCTATATCATGCAAGTGAATATGAAAAAAAAGAGCTTTTTTCGATAGCTTAGTGCCTGACCTTTCCTGCAATAACACCTGTACCGCCGTATTAGTTATAAAGGTTTACTTAGGTTTTCGTGAACGCATTAATAAATAGAAAAGATAAAAAACAGCAGTCCATTGGTATCGAAAAGTCCAGGGTTTAGGGAGCCATTCCTGGGTAATACGTCCCCAGTGTAATTTAATTAAATACAAAACTAAAATATCATTAAAGAAATCAATAATGGCTTTTTCAGGGTCTTTTATAAGTGTCCCCTGTTTTTTTAGCCCTATTTTGCCTATGATTTTTGCTGCTTGAACTGTGTCTTTAGCATCATCATATTTTTCGCTTGCCCATTGTGTGGCTTTCCAGTTTTGAACTTTAGATTTTAAATTCCATATTGATTTTTTCTTGGTATTTAAACCATCCACAGCAGGTGCAACGAGTAAGCCTTTTTCATCAAGCTCTGTAAGCAACTGAAACAACTGTGTTGCTAATTGTTTAAAATCACAGAAGACCTCTTTATATCTTATTGATAGTTTCTTTTGTTTTCTAAAAAGGTCAACTTTATAAACACCTTCAATTTTTAAAATCTCGGCACTAACTGTTTTTGCTACAACGTCATTACACAGTAGCTCAGGTATTTGAAACCGGACATGACCTTCATCTTTATATCGAACAGTAATTTTTTTCTGAATACTCATAATGAAAAATTAAAAACATTTAACGCAAAACGGGCAATAAAGCACATATCAAACATACCTTATCGCCCGCCTAAATTTTAATCGTTATATTTAAAAATCAACTTTCTTCTTGTGTTTCTGCCACGATATCTTCCAGATTTTCTTTTTGCTGCAACACAAAGTCTTTGCCAGCATCGGTTGCTTTTCCTACACTAGAAACGATCTCTTTTCTGTATTTATAAGCGACATAACCCACTGCCACACCTAAACCAAAGATTAATACAGGATGTTTTGCAAGCTTACTCATAAGTTTTTCCCCAGATTTAACAGTTACCGTAGCGACAGAGCCAGCCATAATTTGCTTACCCATACCATGAGCTGTATGATGGCTATGCCCTGAATGAGCCATACCTTTTATTGCTTTACTACCGTGAGAATGTGCCACTTTTATTACCTCTAATTATTTGGTTTATTAACTGGCTCAGAAAGAATCTGATCTTCATGCAACATTTGAAAAATACCTTTACAACCTTCACAGCAGAACTGTTTATCGCCGTCTTTAGTTTTGAGTTTAAAGCTATTAGTCTCTACAATTAATCCACAGAGATCACAAATCACTTTTTTATCTTTCATTACTTAATCAATACTTTTAATGAAGTAAATAATTCTAACAGATATGATATGCTTTTTCAAAACTAATGACAGCTAAAACCTGCAGAAGCAGCACCTGAATCATCACTTCCACCATGAGTCATTCTACCACTTGCTTTCATCAATGCAATACGTAATGCCCCTGTTAAACTTGCCCCCAAGCCTAAACGCATTGCTACAGCAGGGACTAAAATCATTGATGCAAGCGCAAGCCCAGCACCGAGTGCTAAGGAGCCATTATGACTAGAGTTTGATTTTGTCACTTCCGAGCTTGATACCGTTAAATCTTGAGTCATTGTTTATCCTCACAATATAGTTAATTTATAAAGTGAAATAAAGCATAAATAATGCCAAAATATAAGCTGTTGATTTTAAGCCAACTTAAGGAAGGAAACTCACCGAAAATAAAAAAACTATGTTATATGACACATTTTTATGAGTCATATAACTCACAATTGTACTCTTCACGTTTAAGAATACGCCATTTTAGTATGTGGGTTATTGTATGGGCTAGACGTAGCAGCAGGAATAGCAATCTATTTTAATGCTCTACTCGGCAATTGCTTCTCGGTAATAACTCCTGCATTACTCTACTACATGCTATCCATGGCATTAACGACCATTGCAATAAGCTGCGTGCTTGAATAGGGCGTTCCTGAGCGTGAAGAGTATATAATAGACCTTGATTTCGCTTCATTACATCAAGTCTACATAAAGTTGAATCAAGGCGTATCTACACGTGCTGTCCTGAACTTGAAAGATGCAGA
>JAGLUC010000023.1 GCA_023134955.1 Methylococcales bacterium
CGTAACGTAAACCCTGGGTATCATTACCTGCCATGACTAACTGCATAGTAGTGAAAAAATTACGAATGAAATCCTTCTTCTGATTATCAAGATTCTGACGTATACCTTCACCAATGGAAACACTGGAACGCTTTAGCTCAATCACACCCAAAGCAATTCCATTCACATAAAGCACAATATCAGGGCGTTTTTTGTTTTCACCTTTAACAGACACTTCTTCCGCTATGGCAAAGTCATTATTTTCTGGGTTAGTCCAGTCAATTAACCAGATGGTTTGCTTTTGTTGACCAGCTCCCTCTTTGTCTTTAATCCCGTAACGTAATAAACGATAGACCTCTTTATTGGCATAATAGAGTTTTTTTCCTTCACCTAAAGCAGACTCAATATCTAGTTGACGTAATGCTTTAATGATTAAAGTATCATTGACTCCTTGTTTTCGTAACCAAGCAGTCAGTATTTCTGCTTCTACATTGCGATTATTTTCCCTGTACTCCCAGTTACCTAAATATTTATACCCCAAATCATCTTCAAAAAGCTTAACAACTCGATTCTGGGTTAACCGTTCACGTTGACCAACATTACTCACGTCACACTCCCTAACAAAACCATTTCCGACATACAACAATGACTAAACACGATACGATAGGCATATTAACTACTTTTAGAAAATTAGCATGAAAACTAATGTGACCGTTAAAAACAAACAGCTCAAAGCACGTATCATTCGTTCCATAGCCAGCTCAACTGCTATAGAAACAGGGCAATCCATAAAAGAATTAGAAGCCACCTTGAAATCTAAAAATAGTAAGTTTAAAAACCTGCCTTTAGCAAAGTAATTCATATAAGAAATCACAGCTGATTTAAGCGTTGTTCAAAATCAGCAATCGCAGACATAATGTCATCCAATGAAGGGTAATCACCAAAAATCATCTCTCGCATTTCAGCATAGTCTGCTTTCAAACTTGCCATAACTTTATCTCCAGGAACCAATCTAATTGTTGGTAACACAGCATGGTCATAATTTGCCCAGGCACTGTAATAAAACTTCTTCTTAAACCTTACAACATCTTCCAATAAATCAAGGTTTGCCAAAGCAGCCTGTTCTATTTCTGTCCCTAACATCCTGTAAACATCATAATAATGCCGTGAATAACGAGAAGGTTGTGGCTTGTTATCGGGGCGATGGGCTTCAGCATGTAAAATTGTCACCTTTTCCCAAAATGTTCTTTCAGGTTTTATGGCATCTAATTCAACACTGGGTTGTTTAAATAACTTAGGAAATTCTTCAGCGACATATGGTTTAACAGAATAATGCCCAAACGGAACCATTTCAGCCAATGGGCCGATTTCTAGCCGAATTTGATCACGTAAATAATGATTAGGAAAAGCCGGCTGATAGCTAACATTAATGGTATGCGGATCACTTTCATCTATTTCTACCAAACAATAACCGTCCACCTGCTCTTGAATCAAGGGCAATAATTCATCCTTAATAAAATTCTGCGCCTGACTGTTGATTTCCAGGTTTAATTTGGATTGCTGAGTTTTACTCCGTTCCTGTGTTGGATCTGTTTGCATCAATGCCGTCCAATCCAATATCAAATCAATATCTTCAGAAAAGCGCTCAATCACACCAAAACATTTAGAAAGTGATGTACCACCTTTAAACCGCAATAGCTCTGATAAACGAGGATGAGTATAAATTTTCATCAACACCCAACAGATCCAAAAATCCTTTTCTACCGCTGCCGGTGTTATTCCCTTTCTTCTGGCAGTTTCATTAAACAACTCACTACGATCCTGAGCGTTTAAATCAGCAATTTCTTTCATGCTTTTACCTCAAAAATCTGTTTAATCTGTTCATAAACCCAGCTCGTCATGTACTGAGTATCTTTTAGAATCGTTGAATATTTTTCTTTAGAGAAATAAGCTAATATTTTTTGCTTTTCAGACAAACTAATACGTTGTTGCCCTCTAGTTTTTAAAGCTTGTACCAACAAAGCACTTTCAGAAGACTTTAACTCCATATCTTTTAATGCTGTTTGCTTAAAGTTTAATTCAACTCCATCAATTTGATAAGTTCTACTATCTCCATTAGAAAGATAAAGATATCGAGCAGGCACCTGTGTAGATAAACCGAGTATATTTAAGGCTGTATTACCTGATACCTGTATAGTCCAGCCAAATTTACGAGCTAGTGCCTGGGCTACCTTATCTATATCAGGGCTTAACTGTTGCTCTAATAAATGACTGTATTTCGGGTAATCATAAACACCTCGCATAACTCTGCGTATACGTTGGCTTTTAGTTAAACGGCTTAATGCCTTATCAATGGCATCGGCACTACCAAGGTCAACAAAGTCATTCTTAAAGAATGCCCAACCCCTGCCTTTACCATAAATACGACTTATAACTTTATCTTCAATAGCTTGCATTAATATAAAAAAATAATTTTGTCAGAAAAATAATAGTCTTTTTCTGACAGAATAGCAACATAGCCAGTAATTTTTCTATATGGCAACTTTAAAACCAAATTTTACAAGTGGAGACTCCCCATCATTTACCAATACCAAAGGTAAAAACAGGTAGCAGGAGGTTATTCATACCGCTATTCATATACAACTCAATCTAAAGTCCAATTTTATCAACCGTATCCATTAAATTAATTAATTCGTTTGGTACATCCGTATAATCCTGCTCAATAACATTATTTTCATTATCATAATATGAAATTTTCAACCCAGATTGGTAACTTATAAATAAATAGCCTTCTTTCCATTTTCTAATCATGATACCTGGCACTTCATATCCATACACCTCATGATAATAACAACTCTTTACAATCGTCTCCAAAGCAGTCTCAGAAGCATTTCGCTTTAATTCAGCATTCAAAACAAATGTCTTAAGTTCAGAATGATAGCTTCTCATCGTTGACTTAGTGAGCAAATAAATTGTGTCGGATTGCCTATTAATAACTCGTTGACCACAATATTGTATTGCTTCAGGGTAATCAATGAAATATTGCCTCCAACCATTCGACTTTGCTTCATTGATAATTTCATTTAGACTTGAATCAACATCATCACCAATCTCATCTAATAGGTTTTGTAGCAACTCCGTACCAAAAACTCTCCGCCAATTCTCATCACGAACACGAGAAGAACCAAATGTAGATTGGCAAAAATTACCTCCACCTACATGTTTTAAATAATCCCCAAAAACCAGTAATGCACGTTGAATTAAAAATTCTTTTGATTTAATTAATTCTTTCGAGAATAACTTAGCTGCCTTATCAGCATATTCTTTAAACTTATTCTGGTCATACTTATCCTCCTCTGTTTCAGAATATCCCAAGAGAAAACCGATTTGCCCATAAAAATAAAAATGTTTTTCATACAGGTCAAACAATGGCAACCAATTAGAAGATCCATGAATTAATTTTGCTTTCAGTATTTCTTCTTTACGTTGCTCACGATTAAAAAAATCTATCTCCCCGACTTCCATAACACTAAAATCTTCATAAACTGACATTGAATGCCTAGAAAGTTTATTTAATGATTGAATTGCTCTAACAAAACCAGAAGGGTCATCTATCCGAGTATTAATTACAAGGTTACGCGTTACTCGAAGCCAGCCTTTTAATTCTGTTGAATGACGCTCATCCCAATCATCTAAGCTATCAATTTGAGAAATAAAAGCAAATAAAGCATAGAACTGAGTATGAATAATATATTCAGAGCTACTCAAGAGCTCATTAAATAATTCTTTTTCCTCATCACCTGCAATTTTTTGATAAAACTCAAGAAATTGATAACTATTAATCAGTAACTTTTCATCAAAACACTGCATTTCTTCATATCTCGACATTGAGACATACGAACTACCACGTAGCAAATTAATCCACTTTTCAGATTCTGAATTAACACGAAGACGATTAACCTCTGCCTTTTCACACACACGAAAAAGAGCCATCATTTTAAAAAACTTCAGATATAGGGGGTCAACATCAATTTTCCTTTTCTTACTCATAGACCAAAAAATATCCATCCAATCCATATCTATTTTTAGATCTAAATCATCTGGAATTTGAGAAAAACCTTGATGATCAATATATCCCAGCAACCAAGCTTTAAAATTCTCAAATGCGGTAAGCGGCTTTCCTCTAGCATTCATTTTTATATAAAGCTCATCAGATAGACCAAAATCCATGAGATTTAAAAACTGAAAGGTAATATACGGAGTTTCTTTTTCCGTTAGCCTGCTATAAAAACCATCTGACTCTGAAAAAATGCCATGAATAGTATCAAGCACAACTAAACACGACTGGATCGTAGGATCTAAATTCCAAGAAAGAAAATACCATTTACAATCAATAATTTTTTTTGATAATTTATTATCCTCAGGTGAGCCAGTTGTTAACATAAATTTATCAAAAGGCTGACTTACTAAAGCATCAAAAAACTCTGCCGAACTGGGTCGTGTCTGATAAGTAAAACGTGACTTATCTTCAAATAAAACCAACTGCTTAAATTCTTCTATCTTTTTATCTTTATAAGCCAAATACCAATGCAGTAAAAACAAGGTAGTTAGTCTTTGCTGCCCATCTAATAAAGAAAACTTTTCTTGGTCATCACCTTCTAAGCTTCCATAAACAAAATCTAAATCTAATGGCTGCTTAAGCTGATCAAGTGGCTTTGATAAAGTATCGTAGATTGCATAAATAAATTGTTCACGAACTTCAGTTGCTGATGTTCTCCCTTGTGCATAGTCACGTTGAATAATAGGAATTTCAACAGAATTAACCTCATTAAATAAGTCTGAAAAAGTCAGCGTTTTACCAGAATTCACTTAGAACCTCCTTTTTCTAAATCAAAAAAATCTACGAATGTATTTAGTATCGAATCAAAATACATATCTCTATCGCTTTCACTCCAAAACATCATGTTATCGATTTGCTTACTATAATATTTTAGAAATAAATTCTTTGTACATAAAGGAACAAAAGTACCCGTTTTATCCAGCTTAAGTATCCTGTCACGTTTAATAGGAAACACTGCATTTTTATAACTGCGGTTAGTTCCAGCATCAAGCAATGCTAAATTGCCGATTGTGTTATCAGTATCCCTTTCTTTAGCTTCCTTAAAATACCTAAGCAAAACATCGTAAATACGATTAAAAAACAAAGTATCGAAAGGATTTGAAGAAAGTGCTTTTAGCATAATTTCGCATATCCTTTTTTCACGAGTAACAGCCATAGCTGCTATTAAAGCAACTTGTCGTTTATGATCATTAGTGCCAGTAAAATACTCTAAAACATTATTAATCCAATCTTTTTGTGCATCAATTCTATCCGGCATATCAGAGCTTACAGAACGTACATGCTCAAT
>JAGLUC010000230.1 GCA_023134955.1 Methylococcales bacterium
ACTTCGTTTCATACGGGCTACAATACATGTTAATAAAAGAGTGTCAAAATACCCTGCCAGAACTTTTGAGACGACTAATATACTTACAACAAAGCAAGAGACTATTGAACCTGAGGTCATATTCATAATTCATTAGCCTTTAATTTCTTAACCGATGCTTTCACCTGTTGTTCGGCATATTTAAAAGTTTTAAGCATTTTTTTACTGCTATTTTCCAATTCTAATTCAGTTTGAGTACCACTAAACACTCTAGTGTATTCAGCCGAAATCTCATCCATTGTTTTCTTTGCCATACTTAATTGCTCTGTTAGTAATTTATTTTCACCGATTAAATTATTAATTTTATTTTTAGCAGCTTTCATCTCTTCTGATTCTTCAGTAGCGATGGCTGCAAAATCTAACAATTTAAAATAAGGTTTAGACAAATTATCCACATGCTTGTCTATATCTGTTAACAATTTTACATCCCTGTTTAAAAACATCTTAATAATCTGCTTATATAAAAGCTTGTCGTTATAACTGACTTGAGCTAACCAGTCAGTTAATTCATCCTTTTCCATTACACAGCTTTCAGACACCAATTTTCTTAGCGTTTCAGCTTTGTTATGCTCATTTTTTTCTAATTTATTAATCAAATAATGGCTAGCGGCATTCTCCTTTGAGCGTTTGTTTTTAGAAAATAACAAGAAACCCAGAATTAAAAGTAAAAGCACAGCCAGCACTTCCAGCACTAATACAACTACTACAGAATCAAGTTCTATCATTGTTCTAATCTATCTAATAATTGTGCTTGTTTTGCTGCCGATTTTTTCTTCATAGTCTTATAAAGAAAAAAACCGCCACCAAAAACAACTAAATTAATGGCAAGAATACTGAGCGATGTCACTAACCAGTTAACAGACTCTGTTTCTTCATTCTCACCATCAAGTTCACTTTTATCATCCTGGTTTTTTTCCTCAGTTTCTGGTTCAACTGCTTTGGGTATTTCTGGCTTACTTATATCAATGACTTTATCAGCAATAGTTTTAATAGGAGAAAAAAACTTATCATCAATAACAACAGGTTTAATACCAGGAGAAACAGAATTACCTTGCAGTGTTTTTGCCATAATAGAAAAATTAACAACCTTGCTTTTACCCTGCTCTGGCGATTTGACTGTAAATTCCCACTGACCTTGTTTTTTTTCTAGTGCTATGGTTTCTGGTGGATAATTTTTTTGACTAATAATTGCTTGAACCGTCATTTTTTCAGTATTTAAGATTGTAATGTCGGGTATTAGTTTGATATTAACCGTTTGCTCGGTTTTATTGATTTTAGTCTCAACAGCAATCAAATTTTCTACCACTGTGATAGTTTGAATGTTCTCTCTTTGAAAAGTTTTGGCATCTGCTATTACTTTAATCGAATACTTGCCTTTGCTTAAAGTTGACCCTATCGTTTGATTAAATAACCCGGCTTTAGCTGTAACAGCTTTCATTTCCCATTGCTCTGTTTTACCTTTTTCATCCTCTAATTCGATAGATATTTTAATCAGATTCAAAAATTCTTCCCGGCTAATCAATTGTTGTTGGTCAGTAAAATATGCAGTTAAATTAATCGCTTGATTTTCAGCTATATGATTAGCAATTTTATCAACCTGAAATTTCAAATCAGTCACAATCATCACCTGATTATCAGGATCCATATCGGCAACAATTTTCCAATTACCCGAAATAGGATTTTTAATGGTCACCAAATCATAATTTTTTTCATTTAACCAGGTGATATTTTTAAGCTGATTAGTACTTAGAATTTTATTTTGTTCAGGATCAATTAGTTGGGTTGTTGGTGCAGATTTTTTCTTAAAAATAAGTACAGAAAATTCTTTAATTGATTGATCAATAGAAAATACATTACCTTTTATTGGCACGCTATCTTGAGGTACTGATTTTTTAAAAATGTTTAAAAAAACTTTCTGCAACTGCTCAGCTGTTTGAGCTGTTTCAGACCAGCCATTGGTATCAAATGCCAATCGATCCAATAATTCCGAGTCCGCATTATCTGATAATGCAATAGTTTGAACCTGTATATTTGCCTGTTGTAATAAGGCAATTTGATCCACTAAAACCCTTTCTCTGGATTCAGCGCTTTGCATAATATCTTTTGAAATATCAACCACACCATCCGTTAACAAGATTAAATGACGGCTTTGCTGTTCTATTGCTTTTGAATCAAACCAAGCCTTTGCAGAGGTCTCTATCGCTTTTTCAATATCAGTAAAAAGCCCTGACGAATGAATTTTATTTAATTTTGACAAGGCATTATTTTTCCAACGCTTATCAACAATGCCTGTTTTAACCAAAACCAGAGTGTTCTCAGCAAACAACCAGATCCCCGCCTTTGTTCCCTCAGGCAATAAATTAACTAACAATTTAGCAGCAGGAATGCGTAAATTCTTAGGGTCACTCTGTTTCATACTGCCAGAAACATCAATAAGCAATTGTAATTCCTGAGATGTTTTTTCGGCTGAATATCCTAGCGAAATACCGCAAACAAACAAAAAAAAGATATAAAAAAATTTTAATTTAATGTACATTAATACCCTGCTTAATAGTTAATGCTATAAGCTTGAAAATCAAATAAATAACGCTCTTATAACATATCAATAGGTGCAATATGGTTTCATTAAATCCACCCGTTTGTGATTTTGGCACAAAAGCACATGACTTTAATCTTCCTGGTACAGATGGACAAAACTGGACACTAGAAAAATGTATGGGTAAAAAAGGCTTGCTAGTCATGTTTATCTGCAATCACTGTCCTTTTGTTAAAGCGATTCACTCGCGCCTATTAAGGGATACGGCTGAACTTAGTAAAACTTTAGGTATTAATAGCGTGGCAATTTCATCTAACGATGTAAAAGAATACCCCGAAGATTCATTTGAAAACATGTGTCTATTAGCCAAAGAGTTAAATTTTGACTTCCCTTATTTACTTGATGAAAGCCAAGACATCGCTAAAAAGTTTGGGCCTATCTGTACTCCCGACTTCTTTGGCTATAATAATAGACAAGAACTCCAGTACAGAGGTCGCCTGGATGCAAGTAACAAAAAAACTGCCCCAGAAGATGCTAAAAGAGATTTATTTGATGCCATGAAGCAAATATCTCAAACAGGTCATGGTCCGAAACAGCAAATTGCAAGTATTGGCTGTTCTATAAAATGGAAAAAGATTTAAAGTTTGTTACTTAAAAGATATGCCTTTATCAGTATTTTTTGAGAGATAAAACTAGTACTCCGGCAACATTAGTTTGATTAATAAATAATGAATTATTTTAATCATGTAGCCCGTATGAAACGAAGTGAAATACGGGGATTTCATTATCGACTC
>JAGLUC010000231.1 GCA_023134955.1 Methylococcales bacterium
TTATAAATAGCCTGTTCGGATTTTACTGTTTGATAAGGCTTCAGTAATTGTTTTACATCTGCTTCCAGCTGTACGGTATTACTTTCTTGTGCTACATAAATCCCTATGCCGCTATAGCCTAAATCTGGCCAGTATTTTTGATAGATATTACGATTCATGGCAATATGACCTTGATCACCACTGTAATCAGCATAGATGGCAATTACTTTAAAGCTTTGTTCTCCTTGGGCTGTTCGCAACTGAATGCTGTCTCCAATTTCAATACCTTGATGATAAGCATAAGGTTCAGTTACAAAAACACTGTTTTGGCGGTTAAATGTTTCCCATACTTCACTGTTCTGATTTTGTTTAAAAATAAACCCTTGTCTGGACTTTTCATTGATTTCAAACACTGAAACTTTGCTAACAGTATTGTCGCTAATTAATTGAGTGCGTAGCACACTGCTGAGCATCTCCACCCCGTTCAGTTTTGCCAACTTTTGTTTCAGCAAGTGGTCTGTTGCTGATTTATTGGCGGCTTGCATGTTACCGGATAAATTGACATACAGATCCGCTTGCAAACTGGTTTGTACCCACTCGGAAACAGTCTGACGAAAACTGCCGATCATTAAATCCATCCCTATCGCAGCGGCAACAGCGATCATTAATGTCGCTATCGCACAACCAGTTCTACTGATTTCAGCCTTCACCATACGTACTGGTATGCGGGTTAAAACACTGGAAGAACGAGATAAACTCCCTTCAAGTATATTCATAAGTACAAAGGTAAACAGGGGTGTCAGTAAAGCAAAACCGAATAGCAGCAAAAAAATACTGGCTAATCCCAGGCTGATATTATTTCCTGAAAACAGGATAAGACTTAAACCGCTGACAATAAACAATACAGCCAACAGAGCGGCTGATTGCATTAATCTGCGTGCATTGGATTCCAGTTGTGAACGTAATAATACGCGATGGGGTGATTGTTTAGTGGCTTCCCAGGCAGGTGCTAATACTGCCAGTAAGGTCGCGGCTATGCCTAGTAAAAACCCGGTGCCAATTTGCATAGGGTTTACTATTAATGCCGTATGATTAACAGGAAAATAAATAGCATTGATGGTTCTTGAAATCAAAGGTAATAAGTTATTCCCCAGAATAATGCCTAATACAATCCCCAAAACTGACCCGATAACTGCCAGCAATAAGGCTTCGCCAATAATCAAGCGAAATATTTGCTGCTGGGTCACTCCTATCGAACGCAGACTACCGATTAAACGCCTGCGCTGAATCACTAAAAAAGTCATGCTGTTATAGATTAAAAACATACCCACCAATAGAGACAACATACCCAGAGCAGTTAAATTGATAGAAAATGCATGGGTCATTTGCCGCAATGATTCAAGCTGATTGTTGAGTGGCATTAATAAAACATCAGCGGGTAATGCTTTACCTATGCGCCGTATTTTTGCTGTCTGCTGATCAGCAATAAGCACATCAATAGCACTGAGTTTGCCAACCAAACCCAATATTTCCTGTGCCGTGGCAATATCGCTAATAATCAACTGTTCAAACAATTCCCCCGTATCATTGTCAGGTAACCAGTCGATAATTTTCAACACATGCTGACCAGTATTAGTAGTAACAGTAAACGGGTCACCAATTTGCAATTGCATTTTCTGCGCTGTTTGCCGGCTGATTAAAATCGTGTTTGCCTCGGTCATTAATCGTAGACTATCCCCACCTTCATATTGTTGCTGCCAGGAAGATTGAAAAGTGTTTTCAATCAAAGGGTCTATGCCATAAAGTTTGAAAGTGTTTTTAGTGTTTGCTGTGGAATGCACATAGCCGTTAACAGCAGGCGACAGGTTTTGTACCCCGTGATCAACCCTTAAACTGGTATATAATTTCTCATCCAGCCCACCATCACTGGCAATGATTCTATAGGATGCTTTTCCTGATAAGGCCTGTGTCGTCTGTTTGAAAGAATTCAATGAACTTTCCAGAGCCAGGTCTATAGAAACAACGACTGCGACACCCAGAGCAATCCCCAGAATTGCTAAAGCCAGTTGCCAGGGATGCAAATATAAAAAATGTCGGCTGGCTTTGTTAAGGAGACTTGTCATCTGTTGTCAGTCTCCAGTTTTAGAGCCTTATTTTTGATTGCAAATACCCGATCCGCTTTACCCATCACTTCAGCACTATGTGTCGCCATAATCAGGGTCTTACCAGCATTGTGAACCAGATTATCTAACAATTCCAATACCTGTTTACCCGTATCAATATCCAGATTACCCGTCGGTTCATCAGCAAGAATAATATCTGGATTATGTACAAGGGCTCTGGCAATCGCAACCCGCTGTTGCTCACCCCCGGATAAACGATCAGGATAGGTGTTACTGCGGTCAGCCAGATCCAGTTGTGTCAGTAACCCGGCAACTTTATCCCTGTCATCGTCGTTAATAGGGTTGATTAGCTCCAGGGGTAATAACAGATTTTCGGCAACCGTCAGTGTCGGGATTAAATTGTAAGCCTGAAATACAAAACCTATATGATGGCGCCGAAACAAGGTGCGTTGCTGCTCGGTTAACATACACAGATTAATATCGTTGACACGAATATCACCCTTTGAGGGCTGGTCTAAGCCGCTGATCAAATTGAGTAAGGTAGATTTTCCAGAACCACTGCGACCTAACAAAACAATGAATTCACCGACAGTGACAGACAAGGTCAAATCTTTAAAAATAACATGTTGCTGCCCAGATTCAAGATAATCTTTACTGAGTTGATAAATTTCTAGGGCTGGTTTTTTCATCATCTTAACTAACGTAGTTTTTAAATCTGAAACTAAACTCTATAGGATGTACTGAGGTACGAATAACACCATAGATGCTGTGTAGTAGAGCAACGCACTAGGGCAAGAAAGCCCGTAGCTAAAGTGATGCAGGAGCAATTACCGAGGAGCAGTTGTGCCGGGCACATCATTTTAAAACAAGGTGCGCTTCGTACCTCAGCACACCCTATGGCTTAAAAACATACAAGCTTTGAAAAAAGTTAAATCAATTTTGTACTAGCTCTCAGCTATTAAACCAAAGTTAATGGACTACTATCTATGCGTATTCATAACCTAAATAACTCATTGAATGTTATATTTGACTGAAATATTTAAGATAATTCAAAAATCATGCATAAAACACAACCTGGTTATCGCAGGTTTAGCTCATTAATTCATCTGATGGTTTTTTTTAAACCTTATAAAATCAGAATACTGCTGGCGTTTATAGTGTTGATTATTTCAGCCATCGCCACATTGGTATTACCTGTTGCGATTAAATTAATCATAGACCAGGGCTATTTACTGCAACAGCATGAACTCATTAATCAATATTTCATCTTGCTCTTTGCTATTGTTGTTGTCATGGCTATATTTTCAGCAACGCGATTTTATTTGGTGATGTGGCTGGGGGAACGTATTGTTGCGGATATCCGCTCAAAACTATACCAACATATTCTAACAATGGAGCCGGCTTTTTTTGAAACCACCCGAACAGGGGAACTTCTGTCACGACTCACCACTGATACTACATTAGTGCAATCCGTTGTCGGCTCAGGAATTTCAATCACTTTACGCTGTTCTTTTTTACTCGCTGGCAGTTTAATCATGCTATCGGTCACCAACCTGCAACTCACTGGTTTAATTCTAATCATTGTCCCTCTGGTGATACTGCCATTAATTATCTTCGGACGTAGAATCAGACGCTTATCAAAAAAAAACCAGAACCTTATCGCCGAATCCAGCGCTATAGCTGGAGAAACATTCAATGCCATACAAATGGTTCAGTCTTATCTTCTGGAAGACTTTTATAGCCAATGTTTTAACATATCCGTTGAAAGCGCATTTATGACTGCACGAAAACGATTGATGGCAAGGGCTTTGTTGGCGGCATTTGCTATATTCATTGTTTTTAGTGCGATGATGGCTATTATCTGGTTAGGTGCCCAATGGGTGCTGGTCGGGAAAATGACGCTAGGGGAACTCAGTCAGTTTCTGATTTATGCGATTATGGTAGCGACCAATTCTGCTGCACTCAGTGAAGTCTGGGGAGATATTCAAAGAGCGGCCGGGGCAATGGAGCGTATTCTAGAGTTATTAAAATCACAAGCTAAAATTGTCTCACCCAGGCAAGCTCTGTTGATTCCAGCTTCTAAACTTGAAGCTATACATTTTAAGCATGTTTTTTTTATGTATCCTTCACGGCCCGAGCAACATGCCTTGCACGATTTCAGCCTTAATATTGCTGCTGGCGAAACAATTGCACTGGTTGGCCCTTCAGGTGCTGGTAAAAGTACAGTATTCCAATTGTTGTTACGTTTTTATCAGATACAACAGGGAAACATTACTCTGGGTGAGGTCGATATAGCACAAGCCAATATTAAACAACTTAGGCAAGCTTGTGCCATTGTTCCCCAGGAAACTTCAATATTTGCTGCCAGTGTCATGGAAAATATTCGCTATGGAAAACCTGAGGCAAGTGATGATGAAATTAGAACAGCGGCTGTAGCCGCAGCAGCCGATGAATTTATCCATCGACTTCCCGACGGATACGATACCTTTTTAGGTGAACATGGTATTAGGTTATCGGGTGGCCAACGTCAGCGGATTGCGATAGCTAGAGCCATACTTAAAAATGCACCTGTTTTATTATTGGATGAAGCGACCAGTTCTCTGGATGCAGAAAGTGAAAAGCTGGTTCAGGATGCCTTACAGCATTTAATGCAGAATCGCACTACCCTGGTTATCGCACATCGTCTTGCGACTGTTTTACGAGCTGACAGAATTGTGGTGATGAATCACGGTAAAATTGTTGCTATAGGTACACATCAGCAATTACTGGAACAAAAAGGCCTTTATGCCCGGCTGGCAGCGTTGCAGTTTGGTGAATTATATTAATTTAACAGAGTGATTGGGATGATTACTTTGGTGTAAAAATTGAAACAGGAATTGCAAAAAAAGCACCGACAATCCATTGTCTGATAGACCAAAAATACGCTTTTCTCAATCTGGCAATCCTGCTCCAGGCAAAATGAATACGAGCATGCAAAATTGCATGTTTATGATAAGTCAGATGCATTTTCTTAACAAAAACTTCTGCATCTTCAAGATCACCTGATCCGATTAGACTCTGTAATGTTATCCAGTCTTGTTTAAACATCAATCCGAACTAAGGAACGTGCACAAAATAACTTCAACAACTGACTGGTCTTTTTGTCTGTCTTCTTCGTTGTGGCAACAGTTACGTAGCTGGCTATGCGCCTGTTTCCACGCCTTGAAGACAGATAAAAATCCTTCGCCAGTTGTCGAACTTACTCCCCTGGTTTTTGAAGCATTTTACGTACATCACCAAGATGCATTTCTTCTAGTGATATCATGCGCCTGGCATATTCTTCAAGCATCACATTACGACCATTAACCAACTGCAACAGATTATTGTATTCGGATAAGGCCAGCATTTCATGCTCCAGCGACTCTCTCAGAATATCTCCAATATCATGACGGTGAGTCTCTAATAATGAACCGATACCTAATGAAGGATGAGCACCTAAATGAGTGATTAATTCACCTGCCTCACTTGCGTGGTTTAAGGATTCAGTTGCTTGACCTCGCATCCAGGAAACAATCGGGATACGACCATAACCAAAAACCATTAAAGAATAGTGAGTATAGCGAACCACGCCAGCTAACTCCGCTTCCAGAATTTTATTTAGTACTTTTATTACTTCGTCATTATTGATTTCAGTGTTAGTCATAACAAGCTCCTAAATTAAAATAATTACTGCATGGTAACAATGTGAACTTATAGTCGTCCACTTTGATAAAGTCGACGATTAACCAGCCAGTGATAAATTCTAGCGAGCACGGGTCTGATCAGTGGTAAGCCAATCAGCCAGGCTATAGGTTGCAATATGGGGACTTTACCCATTAATAAAATGTACGCATCCATCTCAGAAAGAACCCTCTCGTTCTCATCTTTAACATGCAACTCAGTTAATGCTTTAACTGGGTCAATACCCAACTCAGATAACTTTTGTTCCTGACCGGTAATATCTATCCAGCAAACATTATCGCCTGCCTTACCTGCAAGCTTTTCATAAGTTTGCCTATCTTTGACACATTTTGGGCAGGCACCATCATAATAAACACTAATTTTACCTTTAACCTTAGTCATATCATTATCCCCAAAGCAACTTATGCGTTGTCTAAAAACAGTATTCACCAGAGACTGATGTATATTTTCCATTAACAATGGAAAATATAGCCCTGTATCCACAACAAAGATCTTTACAGCGAGATCGTAGGTTTTCGCATTCTTTTGATAGCCATCCTCAACCTGTTTTTATAAGCTAGTACCCCGTCAATATTGGTTTGATGATTATTGTAGAGCGCGACTTCAGTCCGCAATACTTAAAGAATAATCGTTGACGCATTACTCATAGCGGACTAAAGTCGCGCTCTACAAAAACAATCCATCAAACTAAAGTTGTTGGACTACTAGTCATGACAAACAATTGATTATAAAGTTTCCGGCTAATTTAAAGCGGACGAAGAACAAGAGAATTATCAAAGGATGGGGTTCATTTGGCATTTATTTAAAACCATTTCACATAATCGGATTAATGAACAGCCGCAAGTTGAACAAATAGGGGTATTCATAAGCATAAGCTTCTTCTAACCGTAACTTAACCAGCACAACAGGAAAGCTCTTTCACGTCTTTACTAAAGGTTTGAGCACACAGTTTAATGCCTTCTACCATGGTTAAATACGGAAATAATTGTCCAGCAAGTTCTTCAATCGTCATCTGATTATGGATGGCTAATGCCACAGTCTGGATCATCTCTCCCGCTTCTGGTGCCAATATCTGAGCCCCTATTAAACGCCTACTAGCTTTTTCTATAACCAGTTTTACAAAACCACGTGTTTCAAAATTTGCCAAGGCACGGGGTACGTTCTCTAAAGCTAATAAGCGACTGTCGGTTTTTATATTTTTTAGCTGTGCTTCTGCTTCCGTCAATCCAACGGTTGCCATTTGTGGTTCGGTAAACATCACCACAGGCATGGCTGATAAGTTGATAGCCGCATCTCCGCCTGTCATATTAATGGCTGCACGGGTTCCTGCAGCCGCTGCAACATAAACAAACTGCGGTTGGTTGGTACAGTCTCCTGCTGCATAAATATGTTTAACATTGGTTCTCATATGGTCGTCAACAGTAATAACGCCACCTTTACCTACGCTAACCCCTGCTTTTTTCAGTGCAAGGTCATCGGTATTAGGTGGTCGCCCAGTAGCAATCAATAACTGATCACCGACCAGTTCCAACCCATTAGTGGTATTTATGGTGAATTTGCCTGATGAAAACAGACCTTTGTTGTATGAAATCGATTCTGCTTGAGTATCTGTATAGATGGTCATACCTTCTGCTTGCAGAATTTTATGCAGTTCTGCACCAATAACCGGGTCTTCTCTAAATAATAGTGAGTGGCGTGCCAACAAGGTCACTTTAGAACCTAGTCTCAAGAAAGCTTGTGCCAGTTCCAATGCTACAAT
>JAGLUC010000232.1 GCA_023134955.1 Methylococcales bacterium
ACCTGCAACATCCTTACGCCATAAATAGCACCCGTTGCACCCGTCATGGCAATGATTAATCTATTTTTTTGCTTCATAAACTCTTGTTACTTTTTGGCAAACTATTTTGTGACATAGAGAGGAAATGAGGCTTTCCTCATCTGACTTGTGCGAGGCTGAAGCCTCACTTCCTTGTAATAGCTGGCAAATTATTTCACGCAATGAACTCACTCTATTGAATGGGTCATTCTATCAGTTGCACCAACCAAAGCATCAATCATTTCCTCACCACTGGCAATATGTCCGGCATTTGGCAGTACAATAAACTCGGCATTTGGCATTGCTTTAGATAAGCTTAATCCAGACTCCATAGGGCAAACCAAATCATTTCGTCCATGAACAATGGTGGTTGGTATATCTTGTAAACTCTCACAACTTTTTAATATTTGATTCTCAGATATAAAATATTTATTTTGTGCATAATGTATCTCCATCTGCACTTGTTGTAACATTTTTTCTGTGACATGCTCTGGCTCATCAGCGTCTTGATACTCCTGTCTTAAAGCCACCTGTCCGCCCCAGTTCATCCAGGCCTTAGCCACACGTTTTTTTATATCCTCATCCTTACCAAACATAGCATCATATAAACACGGAATTAAATCAGCGGTATTTCCATCAATCACACTTGCCACTAATTGCTGCCACTTTTCAGGATAAATACGTCCAGCTCCATCTTTAGCAAACCAGTCTAAATCTTGCTGTCTGGCTAAAAACACACCTCGAATAACCATGCCCAATACATTTTCAGTATGCTGTTGTGCATAGAGTAAAGTTAAAGTACTCCCCCAGGATCCACCATATAACACCCATTGTTTAATATGTAGCTGTTTTCTAATTCGCTCCATATCATCAATTAAATCTTGCGTGGTATTATTTTCTATTTCACCAAAAGGTAAAGATTGACCACACCCACGCTGATCCATCAGGATAATATGATATTTTTCTGGATTAAAGAAATATCTGTGGTGAGGCTTAGTCCCTGAACAAGGCCCACCATGAAGAAAAATAACAGGAATACCTTGAGGATTTCCCGATTGTTCTACATAAACAGAATGCTTGCTGTCTGTTTGTAACAAGAAATGATGGAAGGGTTCTATTTGAGGATATAAAGTTTTCATTAATTTAACATTTTAATAGGGAATACTTCCACAGTCTCTGAAGACTCTTACTTTCCGTGTTTTTTTAAAACAACCCAGTAATTTTACCGTCATCAGTAATATCAATGCGCTCAGCGGCAGGTATTTTAGGTAATCCTGGCATAGTCATCATATTACCTGCGATGGCGACAATAAAGCCTGCACCATTAGCTAGTCTTACTTCGCTAATTTCTACAGTATGCCCAGAAGGCGCACCTTTAGCGGCTGGGTCGGTAGAAAACGACATTTGTGTTTTTGCCATACAGACTGGAAACTTACCATGTTTTTCTTGTAAGGCTTTAATCTCACTACGGACTTTTGGGCTGGCTGTTATACCTGCTGCACCATAAAGCTTGCTTGCAATGGTTTCCATTTTCTCCCAAAGTGGTAAGTCTTCATCATAAACATAAGTAAACTCTGGTTCACGCTTATCAACGATGTTAATGACTTCCTGTGCGAGCTCTTCTGCACCCGCGCCGCCTTCTGCCCAATGTTTAGAAACAACACATTTGGCTCCCAGAGCTTCACACTTTTCTTTTAATAAGGCAATTTCTGCATCACTATCAAAAGTGAAGTGGTTAATACAAATAACACAAGGTAGACCGTAGTGATTATTAATATTGTGTAAGTGACGCTCTAAGTTAACAAAGCCAGTATCTAATGCAACCAGGTTTTCGTTGTTTAGCTCATCTTTGGCGACACCACCATGGAACTTTAAGGCTCTTACGGTTGCCACCAATACAACAGCCGATGGTTTTAAATCTGCCATACGACATTTAATGTCAATAAACTTTTCTGCCCCTAAGTCAGCACCAAAGCCAGCTTCAGTAATTGCATAATCAGCCAGTTTTAATGCAGTTTTAGTAGCGGTGACTGTATTACAACCATGGGCGATGTTGGCAAAAGGGCCGCCATGAATAATGGCAATATTATTTTCCAGTGTTTGTACTAAATTAGGTTTTATCGCATCCTTTAATAAAGCAGCCATTGAACCTTGTGCATTTAAGTCACGAGCATAAATGGGGGTGGTACTGTCAGCTTTGTAAGCAATAACGATACGACCTAAGCGTAATTTTAAATCGGCACGACTAGTGGCTAAACATAAAATAGCCATGACTTCGGATGCAACCACAATATCATATCCATCTTCACGTAAATAACCGTTAGCTGGTCCACCCTGTCCAACCGTGATTTTACGTAGAGCGCGATCATTCATATCAACTACACGTTTCCATTGGATACGCCGAGGGTCTATGCCTAGTGCATTACCGTGATTGATGTGATTATCAATCATGGCAGAGAGCAAATTATGAGCAACTCCAATGGCGTGGAAATCACCTGTAAAATGCAGATTAATATCTTCCATGGGGACGACTTGTGAATAGCCGCCGCCAGCCGCACCACCTTTCATACCAAAGCAAGGGCCTAATGAGGGTTCACGTAGGCACATCATGGTTTTTTTACCCAAGCCATTCATCGCATCACCTAAACCCACGGTAGTGGTGGTTTTGCCTTCTCCGGCAGGTGTTGGGCTGATGGCTGTGACTAAAATCAGTTTGCCATCTTTCTTATCAGTTAAGCTATTGACATATTCTAATGATACCTTGGCTTTGTAATGTCCATAGGGATCCATGTGTTCCACCGGGATGCCGAATTTTTCTTCGGCTAAAGCAATAATAGGTTTCATTTTCGCTTTTTGAGCAATTTCAATATCAGACATGAAAGTCTCCATAATTATAAAAATTTAATAAACGCAAAAAGCCTGCTTCATTAATGAAACAGGCTTTTTGTGCCTTTGTAGCCTTGATGAAGTAACGCGGAATCAAGG
>JAGLUC010000233.1 GCA_023134955.1 Methylococcales bacterium
AACTTCCCAAGGGGAAATAATTTTAGCTTCACCTTGTACTATATCAACCCCTAATTCAGTATAACGCTCTATAGAATCATGCGGTTCAACTGTTTTAATTACGGCTTGTACCCGTTCCATCACATCGGCAAAATCAAAATCTGCACTGACTTGTTTTATGCCAAATTCTTCAGCTCGTTTTAAATGAGATAGCAATTTAGCCGAACGAATCAAAGCTTTCGATGGAACACAGCCCGTGTTAAGGCAATCACCGCCCATTTTATTTTTTTCAATCAAAGTGACTTTAGCTTTGACCGCCGCAGCAATATAAGAGGTGACTAAACCACCAGAACCAGCACCAATGACAACAAGATTATTATCAAAATATTTAGGTTTTTTAAATTGTTTAAACATTTTTTTAGCCTGTATTGACGTGACTATTTTTTTAGCCATTAAAGGAAATATCCCTAACAGAGCAAATGAGCCTATTAATGCAGGTGATAAAATGCCTGAAAGCGATTCAATCTTGGCTAGTTGAGTACCCGCATTAACATAGACAATAGTGCCAGCAAGCATACCAAGCTGACTAACCCAGTAAAAGGTTCTAACCTTAAATGTCGTTAACCCCATAATCAGGTTAATCATAAAAAAAGGAAAAATGGGGACTAATCGTAAGGTAAACAGATAAAAAGCACCATCACGATCAATGCCTTCATCAATCGCCTGCAAACGTGAGGAAAAACATGATTTGACTGTGTCTCTGAATAAAAAACGTGCTGCTAAAAAAGCCAGTGTTGCTCCGATAGTCGATGCAAAGGAAACAATCACTGTACCCCAAAGCAGTCCAAAAATTGCACCGCCAGCCAAAGTTAATATTGTTGCGCCAGGTAATGATAAACCTGTAACAGCAATATAAACCAACATATAAATCACAACTGCCAAAATAAGATGATCGCTACGATAAGATTCAATCGTTGCCTGTTGCGCCTTTAGGGTCTCTAAAGATAGATATTGCTGAAGATCAAAAATAAAAAACACAGCTATCAGTGACACAATAAGCAATAACAGCAAAACTCGTGACTTTTTCATAAACAACTCCTTGTTCGTTGTTTGAATATTTGATTTGATAATATTGATGTCGTTAATAAGCAAAATCTTCCTATGTTTTTAAACATGCTTAAATTCCTTTGAAATAAATGTATGATGCGTATTGGTCGATTGTTAGTTGATTTACTTACAAAAGTAGCAATAGGTTAATAAATGTGCAGAATATATCATCAGCGTTGTAATCAGTGTGACTATCAAGCCCCAACATTACCACTCCTGTCGTGATTGCCGAAGTAGATCCTGTGATGCATGGGGTGAACAACAAATGCAATCGGTGGTGTTAGCTGTCAATTACTATTAATCATTCCAAAAATTTTTCCAGTAATGAAAAAGTAGCCCGTATG
>JAGLUC010000234.1 GCA_023134955.1 Methylococcales bacterium
TGTTATTTAAAAGTGGAATGCCTTGATAATTGAGCCCTAGGCTTAGGGCGACTTGCTGGTACATAACAAAGCCAGGACTAGGGGCTAAAACATGAGAATTAGCAGGTAAAGCCATTAACAAAAGTTGAATAATTTCATCTGAGCCATTACCTAATAAAATTTCACTTTGAGCAGGTATATGGTTTTTTTGTTTTATGGTATTAGCAAGTTGTTTGGCTTCAGGGTCAGGATAGCGATTGATAGCGCAGTCTTTTATGCTATCAAGCCATTGTTGTTTAATATCTTCTGGCCATGTGTATGGATTTTCCATGGCATCAAGCTTGATTAAATCTTTTGATTCAGCAACCTTGTAAGCTGACATGTCTAAAATTTCTTTACGAAAAACAGAGGATATTAGGTTTTGAGTCATGTACTTGTGGTTTGTTCTGGATTCAGTCAGTTTAGTTTATGACTGTAATAGTCATTATGATTTAATTCTGTACTCTGCTGACCGGGCATGTGCGGTTAAGCTTTCACCTCTGGCTAGAATAGAGGCTGTTTGACCTAGAGTACTCGCTCCTATTTCTGAGCAATTAATAATGCTTGAGCGTTTTTGGAAGTCATAAACACCTAGAGGGGATGAGTAGCGAGCGGTGCTTGATGTTGGTAATACATGATTTGGCCCTGCGCAATAATCACCTAAGGCTTCAGCTGTATAACGTCCCATAAAGATGGCGCCAGCATGGCGAATATGTTGATTAAGCGACTCTGGGTTTTCAACTGAGAGTTCCAGGTGTTCGGGAGCGATAATGTTAGCAACTTCAGCAGCTTGCTTAAGGTTATTAACCTTAATTAAAATGCCGCGTGATGACAGTGAGGCTGCAATAATGTGTTTGCGTTCCATTTCAGCAAGCAGCTTGTTAATACTTTGCTCAACTTGATTTAGAAATTGTTGTTGATCTGAAATTAAAATAGCCTGGGCATTTTCATCATGTTCTGCTTGAGAAAATAAATCCATTGCAATCCAGTCTGGATTGGTTTTTCCATCACAAATGACAAGGATTTCTGATGGACCAGCAATCATATCAATACCCACTTGCCCAAAAACCATTTTTTTAGCGGTTGCTACATAAATGTTACCAGGCCCAACAATTTTATCGACAGCTGGAATGGTTTTTGTACCATAAGCAAGTGCCGCAATGGCTTGTGCGCCACCAATAGTAAAGATTCTATCCACACCAGCTATATATGCAGCTGCCAGGACTAATTGATTGGTTTTACCACGAGGTGTAGGAACAACCATGATTAATTCACTAACTCCTGCTACTTTTGCTGGAATGGCATTCATTAAAACGGAGGAGGGATAGGCTGCTTTACCGCCAGGCACGTAAAGACCTACTTTGTCCAAAGCGGTTATTTTTTGTCCAAGAACCGTGCCATCATCCTCTGTGTATTGCCAGGATTGTATTTTTTGTTGTTCTGCATAGCTTGTTATGCGGTTAGCCGCAGTTTGTAATGCATCAGCTTTTTCCGCTGAAAGTGTATCCCAGGCATGTTTTAATGTTTCTACTTTCAGTTCTATCTCGGATACTTTTTTAAAGCTAGTCTGGTCAAATTGATTGCTATAATCCAATACCGCTTTATCACCGTTTTTTCTGACGCTAGAAATTATATTCAGAACTTGTTGCTGAACTTCAAAGTCATCAGTTTCATCCCATGCCAGCTTTTCGTTCAGTTGAGAATTAAAATTGCTATTAGATGTATCAAGTTTGGTAATTTTTATAGCGGTCATAAGAGGGGTGTGGTGATGTTACAGTAGTGACATGATATTGAAAACAACTAATATGAAGACAGTTGACTAGACCTCTTTCTCACGGGTAGTTAAAGTTTTTTCAAAGTTATCCAATAAAGCTTGAATGATCTGGTGCTTCATTTTCATGGAAGCTTTGTTGACTACAAGGCGTGAGCTAATATGAGCAATCAATTCTTTGGGTTCAAGACCATTCGCTTTTAGTGTGTTGCCCGTGTCAACAACATCAACAATACAGTCGGCCAAGCCAACTAATGGTGCTAATTCCATAGCACCATATAGCTTGATGATTTCTGCTTGCACGCCAATGTCGGCAAAATAACGTTGCGCTGTTTTGACATATTTAGTGGCAACTCTAATTCTACCTGTTATTTCAGGTGCATTAACGGGGGTGGCGGTCATTAATCGGCATTTTGCAATGCCCAGATCCAGTGGCTCATACAAGCTTTCAGCACCATGTTCCAATAAAACATCCTTACCTGCAATGCCCATGTCGGCAGCACCATATTCTACAAAAGTAGGTACGTCGGTAGCTCTTATAATAACAAGTTGAACGTCATCTTTAGTGGTGCGCAGAATTAATTTTCGGCTTGTTTTAGGGTCGTCAATAGGAACAATACCCGCTTCTGCTAATAAAGGGAGGGCATCATCATAAATACGACCTTTTGATACAGCAATGGTTAACATATTTTTTCTTACCTTGGAATACGTCGAATGGTTGCGCCTAGTTGAGAAAGTTTTTCTTCAATATGGTCATAACCACGGTCTATATGATAAATTCGATCAACTAGGGTATCGCCTTCTGCCGCTAATCCAGCAATGACTAAACTGGCAGATGCACGCAGATCAGTCGCCATAACAGGTGCAGCTGTTATCTTTTCTGAACCTGTACAGATTGCGGTATTGGATTCTAATTGAATATTAGCACCCATGCGTTGCATTTCTTGTACGTGCATGAAGCGGTTTTCAAAAACCGTCTCGGTGATTGTTCCTACACCTTCTGCAACAATATTTAGCGCAGTAAATTGTGCCTGCATGTCGGTAGGAAAGGCAGGGTAAGGAGCTGTACGAATATTGACTGCTTTGGGTTTTTTACCATGCATATCAAGTTTAATCCAGTTTTCACCAATGGTAATTTCTGCACCAGCTTCTTTTAATTTATCTAAAACAGCATCCAATGTGCCAGGACGGACATCTTTTAATTTAATTGAGCCACGGGTGATGGCTGCTGCAATTAAATAAGTACCTGTTTCAATACGGTCAGGAAGAATATTGTAATGTATATTCTTGTTGTCTAGCTTTTCCACACCTTCAATAGTTAAGATGGCAGTATCAATACCTGTTATTTTTGCACCCATTGCGTTAAGAAAATGGGCTAAGTCTGATACTTCAGGTTCTTTGGCGGCATTTTCTATAATAGTGGTGCCTTCAGCTAAAGTGGCAGCCATTAATAAATTTTCTGTTCCTGTAACGGTTACTTTATCCAGGATTAATTTACAACCTTTCAAACGATCTACTTTGGCGTGAATATACCCCGCTTCAACCTGAATGTCTGCACCCATTTTAATCAGCGCATCAATATGAATATCGACAGGACGAGAGCCAATAGCGCAACCGCCTGGCAGGGAAACATTGGCTTCCCCAAAACGAGCCAGTAGTGGGCCCAGCACCAGAATGGATGCACGCATGGTTTTAACTAACTCATAAGGTGCTTCAAATTTTGTAATGGTGCTGGAGTGCACTTCGATGTTCATTTTTTCATCAATAGTTAGCTGAACGCCCATTTGCCCAAGCAGTTGCATAGTGGTTGTAATATCATGCAAATGAGGAATATTACCAACGGTGACGGGTTCTTCACAAAGAAGTGTGGCTGCTAAGATGGGTAAGGCTGCATTTTTTGCTCCAGAGATTCTAAGTTCTCCTGAAAGCTGGGTGCCGCCTGTAATAATCAGTTTGTCCATAGGGTTTTAGTTTAACCTTAAATAAGGAGTATTCTTGGGCGCAAAGAGTATATGTTTCTTTACTTAGTGATCAACAAAATACTCGTTTGTGTCAAAGCCACTTAATTTGGCCAGTGTTAATAGCTGTTGAGGTATATTTTTAAATGTTAAAGATGTATTGTGGTTTTTACTGTGTTTTATCCATTCAATTATTAATGCTAATCCAGCACTGTCAGATGTATTAACCTTTTTTAAATCAATACATATTTCTTTTGCTGCATTTAAAAAATCAAATGATTTAATGGTTTT
>JAGLUC010000235.1 GCA_023134955.1 Methylococcales bacterium
GAATGTGGTTAAAAATGTAAAAGACGTGTTATAAGAACTTGAACAGGTTCTAAGAAATAGGTTCCAGTTTTAGTGCAGGGTATTTATTTTTGTAAATGCCCTGTATTATTGGAACACTCCTAAGAAGAGGCTGTTTCTTGTAAATAATGCTCTAATGTTAGTGTATTATTTACAAGGATCAATCTGATTCCAAAATAATAATATAGAGAGGAATATTTGATGAAAGGATTATTAGCGGCAATCCCATTTTTTTCTGATAAGCGTTCTAAAGCAGTGGTTAATCAAGCTCAGAATGAGGTGCAAGTTTATTCACGGGAATCTGGAGAATTATCGAGTGTTTCTAGGTACCTCAATAATATACCAGTTGCTTCTGGAGTAGATAAATATTTGGGAAGACAAGAAAATAGAATGGTTGTGTGTTCTGGTCTAACAGGAGTAGACAAGTATCTGGATTCTGTCCCAAAAAAAACAGGTGTAGCTAAATATTTGGAAGATAATGAAGCTAATATAGTTTCAGGTGTCTCCAAGTATCTAGGAAAAAAAGATGATGCCATGGTAAGTGGGGTGGCCAAGTATGTAGCTCATCAGATGATCGCTGAAAAGAAATCTGTGAGAGCTACTAGTGTTGATCGTTATTTGAGAAAGCAAGATACCTCTAGTAAAAGTTTAGCTGTATTGAGTAGTGTTGACCGATATGTAACAGGACGAGTTGATAAAAAAGCAGCTACAAGCGTTGGTAAGTATATCGCAAGAAAAGTTGCCGCTGAAAGAGTTAGCTATGATGTAACTGGTGTTGAAAAATACCAGTTAGAACAGGAAATTGCAGCAAGAAAAAAACAGGCTATGCTTATTATTGAAAGATATTTAAAGGAGCAGGCTATCATGCTAGAAGAAAAGGCACTGGCTGAGGCTGAGGCGGCTGAAATAGCAGAAAGAGAAGCTAGAATAGCGGAAAGCTTGTTGGAGCTTGAGCTTGAAAATAGTAAAGACTTAAGTGGTGTTGCTAGATATATCAAAAATCAATCTTTGTTGGCTCAAAACAGACCTGCTGTAACAGGTGTTGCTAGATATTTGGCTGGTAAAATTATTGAAGCAAGAAAAAAGGTCCCAGCTAGTGGAGTGGAAAAATATTTAGCTGATCAGGCTATTGCTGCTAAGTTAGAGCCTGTTTCCTCTGGGGTTGAAGAGTATCTAAAAAAACAGCTTATTGCTGAGAAGGCTGCACCAGATGTAAGTGGTGTTGCTAAATATGTCTTAATAAAAAAAATTACTGATATGCACAGACCTCCAGTAAGTGGGGTTTCAAGGTATATGGCTAAAGTTCGCTCTGCAATGGATACCGCAGCAACAATGGTTCAAAAGAGTTTGGAGGGGGAGTTTATTCCTGCAGGGCAGGCTATAGCTGAAAGTTCAGTTGACCGTTATTTAGAAGAGAAAGGTATTTTAGATAAAGATGCTGAACTAACAGGGGTTGCTAAATATCTAAACGATCATCCTTCGGTTTGCAAAGAAGAGGATGTTGTAACGGGCGTTGAATTATACTTGGAAGAGCAAGAAGATATTGCAAGAGAAAATGCTGTTTCAGGTGTAGAAAAATACTTGGCTGGACAAGCAGTAAGAGGGGCGGAAGAAGAGCTTGTTGAAGATTCTTCAGTGGTAACAGGTGTTGAAAAGTACTTGCAAGAAAAATCTGTCAATAAGGTTGTTGAGTTATCTGGTGTTGATAAATATATGGATAGACAGACAGAATTAGCAAAAGAAATTGCTCTACGGAATGCAACAGGTGTTGAAAAGTATTTGAGGAAAGTAGGGTGATAATTTAAGTTTTAATTAAATTAAATGTGGTTTAAAAAAATGTCGCTTTTGCGACATTTTTTTTGCCTGATTAGATAATAGTAGTTTGCACTCAGGCTAATAAATATGACATTAATTTATTGTTGTTAAAAGTGTAATGGATTGTTCAAGAATCACATTGTCCAATTTTTTAATGTTATTTGCTTTGATAATAACGAGATTAAGTCATCTTTTATAAATGTTGTGTTTTTACAACAAGTAGTTCATTTTATGAGTAATTATGGGTTGTACAATATTTGTGCGGTAACGACTGACATTGACATTACCCTATAAATTGATTTAAAGTTATCGTCTCGTAACAAGTGATTATTATTTATAAGTACATTACAAATAGGTAATAAATTCGTAATAAAAATAAATTGGAGTACGTAACATGGCAACACCATTAATTCAA